>SKZX01000308.1 GCA_007127175.1 Desulfobacterales bacterium | reverse complement strand
TACTGTTGTCATCATGGGGCTTTTCATGATTCTCTTGTAACGTTTTATTGATCGGAAAAACGGATGCTTGAACTCATTGATCTTGACATGCCATCACTGGGCTATACCCGGTTTATTTCCGCCTGGCTTTATCGGGGGGCGGATCAGTCGTTTATTGTCGATCCCGGGCCGGCTGCAACCATAGGCCACCTTATAAAGGAAATCGAGTCCCGGGGCATAGAAAGCATCGACTGGGTCCTGTTGACCCATATTCACATGGATCATGCCGGGGGCATCGGGCACCTGCTCGAACGCTTTCCGGAGGCCCGGGTAGCGTGTCACGAAAAAGCGGTGCGGCATCTGATCGACCCGGAGCAGCTCATGGAAGGGTCCCGAAAGGTGCTCAAAGCGGTCGCGGCCGCATACGGCGATATCCGCCCTGTACCCGCCGGGTCTGTTACAGCGGCGAGCACCATTGTTTTTGAAGACGCCGTAACGGTTATACCGACACCCGGCCATGCCGCCCATCACCAGTGCTTCGTGTTTCGGGACATGCTCTTTTGCGGCGAGCTGTTCGGTGTTTTCTGTCAGCTGGAAGACGCCTTTTATCTGCGGCCGGCAACACCGCCGCGGTTCGTGTTCGAGGATTTTCTGGATTCCATGGACAGGGTCTCGCCGTATGCGGACCGAAAACTCTGCTTTGGCCACTACGGCAGCATCTCCAGGGGTGCAGAAATTCTGGAAGCGTCCAGACGACAGCTCACGCTTTGGGTGGATGTGGTTCGTTCGCACCTGGCATCGCCGGATATGGATGCGATCACAAGCGACCTGCTGGCTGAGGACTCTTTGTTCGCTCGCGTTATACATCTGGATGAGATGCATTATCAACGGGAGATGTATTTTACCCAAAATTCTATAAGGGGTATTCTTGGGTACCTGGAAAATACGGAAAAGGGATAGACGCCATTTGAAACGTCTGGAGAGGCTGTAAAAGGATTTCTGTTTGAGCGTCGTTTTCGGGGGGTGATTGGTTTTTTGCCGCAGTAGGAGATATAGGATTGCCGGCGCTCGAACTACAGTTTTTCATCAAATCGTATGCCAAGCCCGGATTTGGCGACTCTTACAATTTTCCCATCTATTTTCAAATGGTTGCCTGTATAAGGATGGTCAAAAATCATCTTGACCGCCATGCCGGGTTTCACTTCCGCGCTGTTGTGCCGGGGGGCTTCGATAAAAATACCGCTGACGCTGATGTTCTTTATGAATCCGCTGCTCAAACGATCATTGATGACGTACTGGATGGGCGAAAAAAAATCGACCCGGCTGTACTTGCGCCTCGATGATCCGCTGATCGCTTTCATCTCCCCGAGAATCCGGCAGCGCGCATGAAGGTCGAGCTTCATGACCGCTTCGATCAGCGCCGTGGTTGTATTCGAGGTGGCATTTGAACCGGTTTCAATCTGTGCGTCCGGTTTCAATTCCTTTAGCAGTTTTGCCCGTTCCGTTCCAGGCTGTTTCATAATCAGGTCAAGGAGTTCCCGCGTCACTTTTGCAACGTTGACATTGTCACCCGACATGCTTTTTTTCATTGCATTTCACCCGTTAGTATTGGTAAATAGTCGAGATTTAGCTTTTATTGCGGTATGTTGAGCGGCTCAGCCGTTCCTGTGGGCCATTCTCCTCTTATGTATTTGGCATAGGCATAGAGAGTATAATATATAACTATAGCATATTTTTATTAATCAGTAAAGCTTCAAGCTTAAGTTTGTCTAGAGGGGGAGTATTTTTTCCTGCGCGGTAATAATGTTAAGGAAGCGCAGCCCGGTCAGGAAAACGAGTCAAGAAAGCTTTGAGCCGCTGTCAATTAAATGCTAAGATATCTTTGTTTCAGGCAATCGAAAAACCGAAAAGGCCTTCCGGAAACGCGACATGACAAGAGATCAAAAGATTTTGAAAAAGCTGGCGCCCATCCTTGTTTACGGGCGTCCGGTGCTGGTTTTCGCCGGCATGATCTGTGCCATCGCGGTTATGCTCAACCGGAACGCCTCTGTTTTTTTGCTGGGGACGGCCCTGTTTTTCATTTCGATGGTCTTTGATCTCGTTGACGGGTGGTTTGCCGAAAGATTCCTCCCGAACACCAACCTGGCCCGGCTGGCCGACCGCATGATGAATCGCATTGTCTATTCCATCGTTTTCCCGCTTCTTGCGGCGGGCATGATGTGGCGGTTGATGCATGCGGCACCCGGTCATGCACGCATAGAGCTGCTGCATGCCGTGTTTGTCCTGATTTTGTGCGTCGCGGTTCTGATCAGGGATAACTTTGCCCATTTCATGCGGGGATATGCCACCCGTTCCGGCCAGGAGCCGGAACTCGCGGAAATCAATCGTTTGCGCACCATCGTTGCCGCGCCGCTGGGGTTCATGCTTTATATATATGCCTTTTACGTGCCGCCTTCCGGCGACCCCCTGGCAATATATGCGGTTTTGGGAAGGATTGCCGCACTGCCGGTTGAAAACCTTCTGGTCATCGAGATCCTTTTTCTGGTGATCAATTTTGGTTCCATGGCGGTTTACTCCAGAAAATACGGCGGCTTGTTTCTGGATGAACTCTGCATGGATGACAACCTTTTACGGCGGCGCATACTTTCGGTTGTTCCCAATACCCTGACGCTGATGAATGCCATAATGGGGCTTCTTGCGGTTTTCTTTGCATACCAGGGGAAAATGCTCGAGTCGTATCTGCTGCTTATCGGCGCCACGGTTTTTGACAAGCTCGACGGCGCCATGGCGCGCAGGCTGGGGCTCACTGAACCCCTCCCGGGTCAGGCAGACTGTAAAAAGATCGCTTTCGGTGCCGTTCTGGATGATATTGCCGACGGCATCAGTTTCTGCATAGCACCCGGGTGGATCTTTTACATTGTCATGTCCTCCTATCCCGATGCCAGGATCCTGGCGCTTCCCGCCGGCCTGGTGGCTGTCATATACACGGCTGCCGGGTTTGCCCGGTTGTGTTATTTTACCCTGGATAAAAACCCTATTCCAGGTATTTTCAAGGGGATACCAACGCCAGCGGCTGCGCTGCTGGTTTTGTCGCCGCTGGTCGTGCTTGGCCAGCCGGATGTTCAAGGAACGCCTTGGGGGCAGACAATTGCGTTTTTTACCACCGGCTTGATGCTGTTTACAGCGGTTCTGATGAATGCATATCCTGTAAGATATATTCATATGGGCCGCTTTATGGATAGAAATCCATGGGTGACCTGGAGCCTGCTCATAATGGGCATTGTGTTCGTGTTTACGCCTTTTTTTGGTTACCTGGCGTTTGCGCTGATGGTGTTGTATGTTTTTTCCCCTGTTGCCACCCGCACCATTGATCCTGAAACCGCGGCACGCGAGTCAAGGCGCGGCGGCCATTAGGCCGACGGCTTCCCTTTTTTTCCGATGGCCATATAAATGAACAATTCCGTGGTGAGGCGGGTCGGTGCTGCCCCGGCAACAATTGCAGGGGCAACACCGACCCGCCTCACCACGGAATTGTCCTTTCCAGCGTATCCGTACAATCAAAGCAGTTTTTTCTTGACATCCTGCCGGGTCGACATTATATCTTCCTATCAAAGTTTGAAGGTCCTAACAAGTTCACTTTTCAGAACTGATTGTGGGAGTCCCAATAATGGCTGAAACACGGGAAAAACCCCTGACGCCTGTCATGGAAGATTATCTGGAAGCGCTGTTTGAGCTATACAGCGACAAAGATGTCAAGGCGATCAGGGTCAGGGACATCGCGAAAAAACTCAACGTCAAGATGCCGACGGTTACGAGTATGCTGAAGGTCCTGAATGAACGCGGCCTGGTCAACTACGAAAAATATGAATACCTGGAACTGACGGAAAGGGGCAAAGGGGTTGGGCGTGAAATAAAAAAACGGCACCAGATTATCAAGACCTTTTTAACCCGGGTTTTGAATATCGATACGACTGTTGCAGAAGAAGAGGCCTGTAAGATGGAGCATGCGCTGGGCGCCGGCACCATGGACAGCCTCGCGGCGTTCATGGATTTTATCCAGGTCTGCCCGCGGGCAGGGGAAGACTGGGTTGAGCGTTTTCAGGTTTATCAGCAACAAGGCCGGAGAGCGGGGTCATGCAGGGAAAATTTTGAGACGTTTATGTGTGCGTCCAATGGCACAAAAACGATCTCGGGGAAATGCTGTATGGAGGGGAAAATGAATTTAAGCCAGATGAAGGAAGGCCAGGCAGGCCGCATAATAAATGTGGGGGGAGAAATCCGCCTTCGGCGGAGAATTATCGAGATGGGGCTCAGCCGCGGTGTTGTCTTTTATATTGAAAAATATGCACCGCTTAAAGACCCCCTCGAATTGACCGTCAATGGAAATCATGTTTCTCTCCGTGTGAAGGAAGCGGCAGAAATTTCTGTAGAGCCAATTGATGTCAAAGGAACGTGATATGCATAAAGGGCGGTTGCGCATAGCGCTCACGGGCAATCCGAATTCCGGGAAAACGACGATTTTCAACCAGTTGACCGGCACGCGGCAGAAGGTCGGAAACTGGCCCGGCGTCACCGTGGAAAAAAAAGAGGGTGCAATCCGGCGTTTCGGCTACGATCTGCAGATCATTGACCTTCCCGGCACCTACAGTCTTACCCCTTACTCCATCGAGGAAATCGTTGCCAGGAATTTTATTCTGGACGAGAAGCCGGACGTGGTGATCGATATCATCGATGCCTCCAATCTTGAGAGAAGCCTTTATCTGGCCAACCAGTTGAGAGAGCTTGACTGCCGCGTCGTGTTCGCATTGAACATGGCCGATGTGGCGCGAGCAAGGGGTTACACCATTGATACGGAGAAAATGTCCGAATTGCTGGGCGTCCCCGTGGTGTTTACCGTCGGGAACAGGGGAGAGGGGCTCGACGAGATGCTTCGGGTCGCTGTTGCTGCGGCGGAGTCGGGCCAGGCCATACCCGAAGAGCGGAAGGTCCGCTACAGCAAGGATATTGAAACCGCTATCGCAGCGCTCCGCGAGGTGATCGAGCCCCGCATGGGTGGCACGTTTCCGTTCAACCCCCGATGGACTGCCGTCAAGCTCATCGAAAACGACGCCATCATCAAGGAGCGGATTCGCCTGCTCATGGGGCCCGCTGATGCCGAAGCGGTTTTGAAAAAATCCGACGAGCTCAACAAGTGGGTGGCCGACCGGTTCAAAGAGGCCCCTGAAATCGTTATGACCGACGAGCGCTATGGCTTTATCGCGGGGATCATCAAGGAGGTGTTAAACGTTTCACCCCGGAAGCGCGTCGATATATCCAGGAATATCGACCTGGTGCTCACCAATCGGTTTATGGGCTTTCCGATTTTTATTTTTTTCATTTGGGCCATGTTCCAGCTGACGTTCGGCCTTGGGGAGTACCCCATGGAATGGATCGAAGACGGTGTTGCCGGGCTTTCCGTACTGATTGGCAGTGTGCTGCCGGATGGTCTTTTGGCGGATTTTCTGATCAACGGCGTCATCGGCGGGGTGGGCGCGGTGATCGTTTTTCTTCCCAATATCCTGATCCTGTTTTTTTGCATTGCCCTTTTCGAGGACACCGGTTACATGGCGCGGGCCGCTTTTTTGATGGACCGGATCATGCACATGATCGGGCTGCACGGGAAATCCTTTATTCCCATGCTCATGGGATTCGGCTGCAGCGTCCCGGCCATCATGGCTGCAAGAAGCCTGGAAAGCCGGAAAGACCGGATTTTAACTGTTCTCATCACGCCGTTCATGTCCTGTTCGGCCAAGCTGCCGGTATATATCGTCCTTGCAGGCACCTTTTTTGCCGCAAATGCGGGAACGGTGATCTTTCTGCTATATTTAACAGGTATACTGGTCGCCATACTCACCGGCCTTGTTTTCAGGCGGGTGCTTTTAAAGGGGGAAGAGGCCCCCTTTGTCATGGAGTTGCCGCCCTACCGGGTTCCCATGATCAAGAGCCTGATGATTCACATGTGGGACCGGGCAAAGATATTTCTGAAAAAAATGGGCGGGGTCATCCTGGCCGGTTCCGTGATTATCTGGGTGCTTTCGTCCTTTCCCCGGGACGTTGAATACGCGATGGATTATTCGGCCAGAAGCGATCAGGTGCGGCAGGTTTACATGGAAAGGATTACCGAAGCGGATACGGAAGCCGCAATGGTGCTGGAGGCGGAAAAACAGGAAGCCCTGAGGCAGATCGAGCGCGAAAAGAGCGTGGAGCAAACCGCTAATTCATATCTGGGCAGGCTGGGCAAGGCCATATCACCTGTTTTCGCGCCCATCGGCATTGATTGGCGGGGAAGCATTGCCCTGATGACCGGCTTCGTGGCAAAGGAAGTGGTGGTATCAACCTTGGGCGTGCTTTACGCGACGGGGGACGGGGAGACCGGCTCCGAAGCCTTGCGCGATGCCCTCAGGGCCTCGGGAATGACGCCGCTCTCAGCGCTTTCCATGATGCTTTTTGTGCTGTTATACCTGCCGTGCATTGCCGCGGTGGTGGCAATCGGGCGCGAAACCGGCTCCCACGGCTTCACAGCATTGAGCGTGGTCTATACGACGGGTTTGGCATGGCTGGTCGCCTTTGCCGTTTACCAGGGGGGGCGCCTGCTCGGGTATTGATGATCCGGGCCGGGCTCCCTGTTTTGTTCAACCCTCTTCCCCTTCGCCCCCTGCTTCGATCAGCATCCCGATAGCGGTGACATATTTCATGGCTTTTTCGTTGTCAAAGACGGGAAGCGCATTGCCGGAGATAAAATCAAATGTGGTTTCTTCCAGAATCATGCCGGTATTCTGCCGGCACAGGAAATGCAGAAAACCACGGAATGCAGCAGCGGACTTGGAAGGGGGGTTTTCCTGGAAGGATGCATAGTCAACGAGGCGTGAATCCATAATAAACGGCCGTTCCATGTTCTTCAGGAATATCAGAAAATGGATGGGGCTGCCGTTCACATCGCTTCCCGCATCCGATGGGGAATAGGCTGCCAGTGCAGCGATCCGGTTGTAGGGAACGTCAAGCAGATCGTCCGTTTTTAAATTCAGGCCGTTTGAAGAAGCGGCTATCCCTTCAATCTGTTTTGGAAAAAATCGCTCCTCGCCTTTATATGTGGTCTGCACCGGAATCACCCTGAGGCTTGGCCCGCTGGTATCGGCTGGTTCCTGCCGGTTTGGGGTGGGGCTGACGGTTTCGGGTGCGGCAGCAGGCGCCGCGCCAGGGGGCGCCATTTTTTTCAGGTAGCAGGCAGCGCCGGCTTTTTCAATAGCCCTGACATATTGATTGGCTTTTTCAATGGTGAGGTCTTTTTTGACGACGGTATTCGGCCGGGCAAAGAGTTTATCGATGACCGGTCCGGAGGTCTTGAAAATAGCCGCCATTCGCTGTTTGACAGCGATTGGCGCCGCATTGTTCAAAAACTTGCCGGATAAAACGACCTTGTACATTTCCTGATTCATATCCCCAGACCCACTTTTCATTGTTGACGTTGATTTTGCAGGATTGACAAGCATGCGCGGCACCCCCTGCATCCGCTTGATGGGATTTGGTATTCCCGGTTTTGAGTGTCCCACCAAAGAGATCGGGCAGAAAAACATTTTTGATTTTATAAGTATAAGTAATGATGGACTTGTAAAAAGTCGTTTTCAGACGGCTTTGTAAAAAGTTCAAGATCAAGGCGCGAGCAATCTTTGAAGAATCTCACGTACGCATAAGTACTATCAATTCTTCAAAAATTGCTCGCAACGCAGAGATTGGTATTTACGAAGTCGTCAGTAATGAACTTACGTCGGAGATGCGCCATGAGTCAAGCAGAAATTGCTCATGCGGGGGCAATGGTGCCGGGTGCTTTGCGGTGTAAAGCGGTTGACAAGTTTGGATAACTGTCAATAATGGTAATCATGCAACAGATAAAAATTTCCTGGAACAATGGTGACTTTTTTAATATGACCGGTTTTTTAAATCGGTTTGATCGAGGAGTATGCCCCTATGACGGTTCTGGTATGGTTGGGTATTGTTGCGTGTATTTCTCAATCGGCTGTTTTGTCGGGGTCTAATCTTGCTTTTTTTACGGTGAGCAAGCTCAGGCTCGAACTGGAAGTCGCCAAAAAAAACCCTTACGCACAGCGGATTCTTGACCTCCGGCAGGACGCCAATTTTCTGCTGGTGACCATTCTGTGGGGCAATGTCGGTGTCAATGTTCTGCTGGCGCTGCTTTCCGGTTCAGTCCTGACAGGCGTCATGGCATTTTTGTTTTCGACCGTGATCATCACTGTCGTCGGGGAAATCGTGCCCCAGGCATATTTTTCACGCAATGCTCTACGGATCGGTTCCCTGCTGGCGCCGGTGATCCGGCTCTACCAGTTTGTTCTCTTCCCGGTGGCCAAACCCACCGCGCTCATCCTGGACCGCTGGCTGGGACCGGAAGCCATTCGCTATTATGACGAAAAGGACCTCCGGGATATTATTGCCATGCATGCGCAAGCCGATGAAACCGACATCGACCGGATGGAGGGCATCGGTGCATTGAATTTCCTGGCCATTGACGACCTGCCGGTATCCGAGGAAGGCGAGACCATCGATCCGGACAGCATTGTCGCCCTGGATTTTATCGGCGGATTGCCGGTGTTCCCGGAAATTCAGGGCTCCGGCGAAGATGCGTTCCTTAGGCGCATCGATCGCCCCCGCAAAAAATGGATTATCATCACGGACCAAGAGGGCAATGCAAGGATGACCGTCAACTCAGACCGTTTCATCCGGGAAGCCATCTTCAGCCCGGACACCTTTGTTCCCCATTATCACTGCCACCGCCCCATCATTGCCATAAGCGGCCGGGAGCGCCTGGGTGACATTATCCCCCGCCTGAAGGTGAATCCGGAGCGCTCTGATGACGATGTCATTGACGAGGATATTATTCTGCTGTGGGGGCCGGATGAAAAACGCATCATTACGGGCTCCGATATCCTGGGCCGGCTTCTGAGGGGGATCGTAAAAAATGAAGCGCGACTGGCCAGCCGGCCGGCCCATGAATAAAGTTTTACATGATATGAGTGCGGGTTAAAGCGGAGATATTCAATGCTGACAGGCGACACCTTTGTTGAAATTGCAGTCATCCTGGGACTTGCCACCTTGCTCGCATTTATCGGGCAGAAGCTGCGCCAGCCCCTGATCATTATGTTCCTGGCGACCGGAATCCTTGCGGGGCCTTTTTTTTTAGGCATTATCGAATCATACGACAAGATTGAGCTCCTGGCGGAAATCGGCATCGCCCTTCTGCTTTTTATCGTCGGGCTCAAGCTGGACCTGAACCTGATCCGGACAACCGGCCCGGTGGCCCTGGCCACCGGCCTGGGGCAGATCATCTTTACTTCCGGGATCGGTTTTCTCATCGCCATGGCGTTCGGCATGACCTTCATTCACGCAGCCTATGTGTCTGTTGCGCTGACGTTTTCCAGCACCATCATCATCGTCAAGCTGTTGTCCGACAAGAATGAAATCGATTCCCTTCACGGGCAGATCGCCATCGGTTTTCTGATCGTCCAGGATATCGCCGCCATTGCCGCACTGGTTGCGCTCACGACATTTGGCGCCGGCGTCGAGGCCGAAGAATCGGTTTTTCTCACCTCGGTGTTCATCCTGGTGAAAGGCGTCGGGTTCCTGGCCGCCATCGGTTTTCTGATGAAATATGTCATTCCAGGGCTGACCCATCGCCTGGCACAGTCCCAGGAACTCCTCCTCCTTTTCTCCATTTCTTGGGCGGTTTTTCTGGGCGCTACCGGCGAGGTGCTGGGTTTCAGCAAGGAAGTGGGGGCGTTTCTTGCCGGCATTTCCCTTGCCTCAACCGATTACCGGGATGCCATAGGGGTGCGCCTTTACACCCTGAGGGATTTTCTACTGCTGTTTTTTTTCATTCATCTCGGCGCGCGCCTTGACTGGGCGACCGTGGGTGAGCAACTTGGCACTTCCGCAGTTTTTTCTTTGTTTGTCCTGGTGGGCAACCCCATCATCGTGCTGGTGATCATGGGATACATGGGATATCGCCGCCGCACCGGTTTCAAAGCAGGGCTGACGGTCGCCCAGATCAGCGAGTTCTCCCTGATCGTGGCGGCCCTGGGGCTTTCCATCGGCCATATCACCGATGAGATCATGGGGCTGATCACGCTGGTCGGCGTGGTAACGATTTTTGCGTCCACCTACATGATCCTCTACTCCGACCCCCTGTATAATTTTTTGTCAAAACCGCTGAAGATCTTTGAACGGAAAAACCCATACCGGGAATCGGACATTGAGTCCGACCACGCCCCGCTGGCCATCGATGCCGTCATCCTGGGGCTCGGCAACTATGGCAGCGGCCTTGCAGACTACATGCTGCAGCGCAGAAAAAGCATTATCGGGGTCGACTTCGATCCCGGCACGCTCATGCGGTGGCGGGAAAAAGGGGTGACCGTCATTTACGGGGACATGTCCGACCCTGAAATTCACGATCAGCTGCCGCTCAAGCGGGCCCGCTGGGTGGTCAGCACCGTCCGTTCAAAAGAGCTGAATCATTCATTGATTCAGCACCTTGAAACCCTGGGTTATACGGGCAAGGTCGCTGTGACGGCGCAAAATCAGGCTGAAGCCGATTTTTTTGCAGCAAACGGTGCACAGGTGGTATTCAGGCCGTTCATCGATGCCGCCGAGCAGGCCGCAGATGCCCTGACCCATGCCATGGATGTCTTTCCAGATGATTTCGGGTGGTCCATTTCTTTCAGGGAGGTCAGGATCAAAACGGGTTCCGCTTATGCGGGTATGAAGGTCAAGGACATGCCGCTGCGCCCGAAAATGCGGGTTTCCATACTGGCGGTGAGCCGGGCGGGCAATGTCCACTTCGATCCCGGCCCTGATTTTCAGGTCTATCCCGGCGATCGCCTGGTTCTGACCGGCCCGGACGATGAGTTGAAGCGCGCTGAAGCATTGCTCAACGCGATGGAGGAGACCGAAGATACAGATGAAGACCGCTTTACCGCCGCTGAGATCCTTGTGTCCAAGGACTCTCAACATGCCGGCAAATCGCTGGCCGAGATACGTTTCCGCCAGAATTACGGGGTGACCGTGGTCGGCATCCGGCGGGGAGACGAACAGATACGGACCCCGGGGCCTGGTGAGAAGCTGCTGGAAAATGACCGCCTGATGGTGATCGGCAGTTCAGTGGCGATTGAAGCGCTCAAAGCCCGGGGGTCGCTGTGAAACAGGTATGCGCCGCTGCAAAGCCGGATGTGGAAGTTGCCGCGGAATTCGGCTTATCAGCGACAAGCGGGTTCCGGTATGCCTTGACAAACCTGCAATTGATGCATATTTATTGTTACCTTTAAGCATTATGGGCGTATATAGCGACCGTGAATGAAACGATCGTTTCACCTCAAGATACAACGCCATTTTACATGTGATATCTCCGGTGCATTTACCGGTTTATAAATTTCGGAACCCGTTTTAGAAATCCTTTTTAAATGGAGGTTTGAACACCAATGAAGCGTGTTGCTCTTTTTCTGGCGACCAATATCGCGATTATCCTTGTTTTGAGCATAGTGCTCAGCCTGCTGGGTGTGGGGCGTATCCTTGATGAGCAGGGTGTCGGGCTGAACCTTTACAACCTTCTTATTTTTGCGGCGGTTTTTGGCTTTGGCGGTGCGTTTATCTCCCTTGCCATATCCAAGTGGATGGCAAAACGGATGATGGGCGCCAAAGTTATCGAAACCCCGCGCAATCAGGTGGAAACCTGGCTCTTGGATACGGTCCGCAGGCAGGCGCAGAAAGCGGGGATCGGCATGCCCGAAGTGGCCATATTCGACTCTCCGGCGCCCAATGCCTTTGCAACCGGAATGAAGCGCGACAATGCGCTGGTGGCTGTGAGTACAGGGCTTTTAAGAAACATGAACCAGGATGAAGTGGAAGCCGTGCTGGGGCATGAAATCAGCCACGTGGCAAACGGTGACATGGTGACGCTGACCCTGATACAGGGAGTGGTCAATACCTTTGTTATTTTCCTGTCCCGCGTGGTGGGGCATTTTGTGGACCGGGTGATCCTGAAGAATGAACAAGGCCACGGCATCGGCTTTTTCATCACCACCATTGTGGCCCAGATTGTTTTCGGCATCCTTGCATCCACGATCGTTTTCTGGTTTTCCAGGCAGCGCGAGTTCCGTGCGGATGCTGGCGGCAGCAGCCTGGCGGGTCGTGAAAAAATGATCTCCGCCCTGGAAAAACTTCGCCGGAGTGCGGGTGAGCCCCTGCCCGACCAGATGAGCGCCTTTGGCATCAGCGGGAAGCAGGAAAGAAAATCGTCATGGAAAGATCTTTTTATGACCCACCCGCCCCTTGAGGCCCGTATCGCCGCCCTAAAAAATGCGAGGGACTAAGATTGACGGCACCGTAAAAAGTCAAAAAACACGGTAAAGATGGCTAAGTAAAAAGTTCCATATACAAGGCGTAGTGATTTTTCATTCGCGATGGCATACATATAGTATTTCGAGCGAATGAAAAATTGCTACAACGCAGTAGATGGGCCTTTTTACGACGCCATCAAGATCAGATTGAATCCATAAACCTGCAGCGGCCCCCGCAAGGGGTGCCGCTGTACTCCGGGCCTTCTTCCCCCACACCTGCTACAACCTACAACCTACAACTTACAACCTACAACCTACAACTTACAACCTACAACCCCGGCCTTTTCTTCCACCGCCGGTGCATCCACGCCCACTGCTCCGGATAGCGCCGGATAACAGCCTCGTAGACATCCGAACACTTCTGGACGTTTTCAACCAGGTCCCTTGCCGGGTTTTTCGTGTCAACCAGTTCGATGGGCGGGAAAAATTCAAGCTCGTAGGTGGTATCCGGTTTCATGTGCATAAAAGCGGGCATCAGGGGGATGCCGTATTTTGACGCCAGCACGACGGGGCCTACGGCAGTGTGCGCCTTTCTGCCGAAAAAATCGACGAACACGCCCTTGACATCGGTGTCCTGGTCGATGAGAAACCCCAGGGAATACCCCTGTTTAATGGCGCGCAGAATTTCTTTGGGGGATTTTCCCCGGGCGATATTGAAATAACCGGCCTTGTTCCGGGTCTCCACGATGAGTTTGTCCAGCCTGGGATCGGAAACCGGGGTGCCCACCACCTTAATGGGATACCCTTTTGATGCCAGCCATGCCCCCATCAGTTCCCAGTTCCCAAGGTGTGCCGTCAGAAAAAGGACACCTTTTCCGGATGAAAGTAAAGGCTTGGCATAATGAAAATTTTTCGGGGTGATGATGTCATCGAAGCCCCTGGCGGCATAAACCGGGATGCGCATTGCATCGATGCTTGCCGCACCGAAGTGGGCAAAAACATTTTCGGCTGTTTTCCGGATATCGCTGTCTGATTTTTCACCCCCGAACGCAGCCCTCAGGTTTTCCAGGGCGCGGTTTTTCTGTTTTCCGCCGATACGAAAGTACACCCTCCCAAGGCGCCTGCCGAGGTCCAGGCCCCACTGCCGGGGGATTTTCCGTACAAGCCATATGAGGGCCACAAGAAGCATATAACGGATATGCTTTCCTGCCTCTGTTCGCAGAGGGCCTTTTTTTCTTTTTTTTCGTTTCCGGGCCATTGATTTGCTGCGCAGCCTTCGTTGTTACGGCGATATTTTAGATTGTTCAGTTACTCAGTGCCGGTATGGGTCGTTTCCCAAGACGTATCGACCGCCGTGCATCCGGAAGATACGGTATCATGGAATGCCCTGCCATTTCATTTAAAATCTGCTGATATCGATCAGAATCCCTGCAGCCAGGGTGATAAAGACCAGGCTGGCAATGATGTGCATCACCCGCTGGATTTGTGGAGAGCGGTTTAGCCGGTGCCCCAGTGTTCCCGCTGCAAGGGCAACCGTTCCGAAAACAATGATGGTGGCAAGAATAAACATTGCCCCGAGGCACATGATCTGCAAGGCCAG
>SKZX01000312.1 GCA_007127175.1 Desulfobacterales bacterium | reverse complement strand
GGCCTCGCCGCCAAGAAGCGCACTGGGCGGTTCATCGTCGGCTGCGGTGGCAGTGATCGGGGCGTTTAACCGCCTGCTGTCCCTTGCGGGGGCAGGCGAGATAAACCCGGATCTTATTCCAGCGTTGGCCCATGCCCTTGAGGAGACTGTCGCTGGCGTGCCATGTGGATGTCAGGACCAGATGGCTGCCGCCTATGGGGGGGTTCATGCGTGGCACTGGAAGGGTGTTGGTCGTGATCGCTGGTATGAACGGGAATCCCTGCTTGAACCCCGGAAAGCGGAATGGCTCAATGAACGGATGCTGGTGGCATATTGCGGCATTCCCCATGAATCCGCTGATATCAACAGTCGTTGGATCAGGGGGTTTATCGATGGCACCTTCCGAAAACAATGGGTTGATATCATTGCCAGCACCCATGGCTTTATCCGCGCGTTCAAGGCCGGGGACGTGCCGTCTGCTGTCCGGCAGATGCAGCGGGAAACAGCCATCCGGCGTGAAATAACCCCGGATGTCCTGGACCATATCGGCGGAAAACTGGTGTCCGTGGCCGAAGCGGCCCATTGCGCTGCGCGTTTTACCGGGGCAGGCGGCGGCGGCTGCATATGGGCGTTCGGAGAGCCCGCCGGGATTGCCTCCCTGAAGCCCGAATGGGAGAAAATTCTGGATTCCCGCAATGGTGCCCGACTGCTTCAAACGTCTGTTGATATGGCAGGGTTGACCGTTTGATGACCCGTTTGGCAAAAGATATGACAAGGATGGATTTGAATGTATTTTCAGGATGTGATTCTCAACCTTCACCGTTTCTGGTCCCGAAAGGGATGCGTTCTGGTGCAGCCCTACGACATGGAAGTGGGGGCGGGCACGTTTCATCCCGCCACCCTGTTGCGCGCACTTGGGCCCGAACCGTGGCGCGTTGCCTATGTGCAGCCGTCACGACGACCCACTGACGGCCGGTATGGTGACAACCCTTACCGCTTGCAGCATTACTACCAATACCAGGTGATTCTCAAGCCGTCGCCCGGGGATTCCCAGGACCTTTTTCTAAACAGCATCAAGGCGCTGGGTATTGATCCCATGGACCATGATATCCGATTCGTTGAGGACGACTGGGAGTCGCCGACACTGGGTGCATCCGGCCTTGGGTGGGAAGTATGGCTGGACGGCATGGAGATCAGCCAGTTCACCTATTTTCAAATGGCAGGTTCCATCGAGGTCGATCCCGTTCCCGTTGAGCTGACCTACGGCCTTGAACGCATTTGCATGTACCTCCAGGGTGTGGACAGTGTTTTTGATATCCAATGGAACCGGCACCTCTCCTATGGGGACGTGCATCACCAGCAGGAAGTCGAACAGTCGACCTATAATTTTGAATCAGCCGATGTGGAGATGCTGCTCGACAGTTTCAACCGGCTTGAAGCCGAATCCCGGAAAAATGCGGTGGAGGCGCTTGTGCTTCCCGCCTACGAATGCTGCCTGAAATGTTCTCACCTTTTTAACATGCTCGATGCCCGCGGCGCCATCAGCGTAACTCAAAGAACCGGCTATATTGCCAGGATACGCGATCTTGCGCGCCTTTGCGCCCAGGGGTACATCAAACAGCGAAACGCCATGGGCCACCCCATGTTAGATCGTTTCTGAGAGCCGGCATCCTTCACCTCTGTTCCCTTGGGGGAATGTTATCATGGGCTTAATTGAAAACCGACCAATGACTGCTACATAGGATTCAGACTGATAATGGAACCATTGCTTATTGAAATCGGCACCGAGGAAATTCCTTCAGGATACATCGAGCCGGCATTGCATGCCTTCAGGGCGCAGCTGACAGAAAGGCTTCAAAAGGAGCGGATCGAACATGGCAGCGCGGTGATTTATGGAACGCCGAGACGCCTTGCTGTTGTGGTGGAAGATGTCGCTTCGCGGCAGTCGAATGTTACAACGGAGATTATCGGGCCGCCTGAAAAGGTGGCCTACGACGGTGAGGGCCGCCCAACAACGGCTGCCGTCAAGTTTGCCGAAAAAGCCGGGGTTTCTGTAAACCGCCTTGAAGTCAAGGATACTGAGAAAGGGCGGTATTTATGCATTCAAAAAACAGAAAAAGGGCAGAACGTTATTGGCATTTTGAAGCAGGCCCTGCCGGAAATGATCCTGTCCATACCGTTTCCAAAAACCATGCGTTGGAAAAACCTCAGGACATCCTTTGCGCGTCCGATTCACACGATTGCAGCGCTTTACGGTAACCGCGTCATATCTTTTACCGTGGGCGACGTCAAATCCGGCCGGTTCACTTTCGGCCACCGGTTCATGTCATCCGGAAAGATCCGGCTCGACCATCCAGGCCAGTATATCGAGAAGCTCCATTCCAATTTTGTCATTGCGGGTATTGAACAGCGAAAAGCTCTGATGAAGGAGAAGATGGCCCATGCGGTGGCCAATGTCGGCGGACGGATTCACACAGACGACGAACTGGCTGACATGGTGTGCCATCTTGTTGAATACCCGGAAGTCGTCCTTGGCGCTTTTAACCGTAAATTTCTCGAACTCCCCCCTGAAATCCTTGTGACGGCCATGCGAACGCATCAGCGGTATTTTGCCGTCATGGACCGCGACGGCAAGATGATGCCCAATTTTGTTGCAGTGAGCAACAACCGGGCCAGGGATATGAAGGTGGTTGTCTCCGGCTATGAGCGTGTGCTTTCAGCCCGGCTGGAAGATGCCCGGTTTTTCTACAATGCCGATCTTAAGGAATCGCTTGATCGGATGCTTGAAAAGCTGAAGAATGTTGTTTATCAGGCGCGCCTGGGCTCTGTTTATGACAAGACCCAGCGCGTCAGGACGCTTTGCGGCATTTTGGCCGATATGGCGGGTTTGAAAACCGCCGAAAAGAGCAACCTCGATACGGCAGCCTTGTATTGCAAGGCGGACCTCGTCAGTCACGTGGTTATAGAGTTTCCCAACCTCCAGGGGTTAATCGGGCGGGTTTATGCCCAAAAAGCCGGCTACCCGGAAGCGGTGTCCGCTGCAATTGAAGCGCATTACCGGCCGACGCATTCGGGCGGAAAACTGCCCGAAAATATCGAAGGCGCAGTGCTTGGCATTGCTGACAAGCTGGACACGCTGTGCGGGTGTTTTCTCATCGGGCTTGTTCCCACCGGGGCCTCTGACCCATATGCCCTTCGTCGCCAGGCCATCGGGCTCATCGCCACCGCCCGGGCGTTTAACCTGGGGTTTTCATTGCTGGATGTAATATATCAGGCCATGGTCCTTTTTGGCGGTCATGAGGAAGAAACCATCAAGGGGGCCGCTGATCAACTCGATGCCTTCCTTAGAAACCGCATGGCACATATGCTTGAAGAGGATGCGATTCCAAAGGATATGGCGGCCGCCGTTCTTGCCGTATCTTCGGACAGGGTTCCCGATGTGTGGAACCGTGCCCTTGCTTTTTTGAAAATGAAATCTGCGCCCGGCTTCGATTCTCTGGCCGTGGCGTTCAAGCGGGTTGTCAACATCATCCGGAAAGCCGACCCCGAGGAAACCGGCGGGGACGTTCGCCCCTCTATTTTTGATCATCAATCGGAATCAATGCTCTATGATGCATTTATCCTCGCTGAAAAAAAAGTAGCCGACTGTCTGAAAAAGCAGGATGCGGAAACGGCCTTTACCGTCATTGCCGGCATAAAAGGTCCTGTTGACAAATTTTTTGACGACGTGATGGTCATGACGGACAACCCGGATATTCGACGAAACCGTCTTGCCCTGCTGCGGCAAATATCGGAGCTCTTCGCCAGGTTGGCGGATTTTTCAAAGATCTCAACATGAAAAACGTCCCTTTGGTGGGACAATCGAAATCGAAGCCCCGTTTGTTTTAAAGGACAATTTCCCCCGGGTGGCGCCGGGTATTGCCCTGGCAACTGCAGGAGAACGCTGATATCTCCATGGCTCGCTCGTGCGCGCCCTGTGATAAACGGCAAAGCCACAGG
>SKZX01000097.1 GCA_007127175.1 Desulfobacterales bacterium | reverse complement strand
GGTGCAGCTTGAAACCCCGCCCACCACCTGCAAAGGCGAAGTGTCGGAAATTCTCGCTATGATTGATCCGGTATCGCGTACCCGGACCATCAGAATCAGGCTTCCCCGTGAGTGCCGGGACATTTTGCCGGGTGCCTTCGGCCGGGTGTGGATCGAACGTAAGCCCGAAGCGGCGGTCTTTATTCCCGAAGGAGCGGTTTACCGCGTCGGCCAACTCGAAATGGTCCAGGTGGTCGCAGACGGGCGTGTGACCCGGCGGCTTGTCAAAACGGGTCCGGTCCAGGAAGGTCGCGTTGAAATCCTGTCCGGTCTGGCCGCCGGCGAAAACATCCTGGCCCAACCCTTGCCCGCAGCCTTTGCCGGCACTGATTCCGCAGCCGGCGGCGCTGAAACGGAGGATTGACCATCGTGTCCGGGGAGCGTCCGTTTACTGGAACAATTGTCAGATCCTTCCTTGAGGGCAACCTCGCGATCCTCTTCATCATTATCAGCCTGATGGCGGGAACGGCGGCCCTTCTCATGACGCCCCGGGAGGAGGAACCGCAGATCATCGTTCCGGTGGCGGATGTTTACGTAACATACCCAGGCGGGAGCGCCGAAGAAGTCGAGCAGATGGTCTCCAGCCGCCTTGAAAAGCTGCTCTACCAGATCGATGGCGTCGAGTACGTCTATTCCATGTCCCGGCCCGGAATGGCAATCGTAACCGTGCGGTTTTTTGTCGGCGAGTCGCGTGAAGGCAGCCTGATCAAGCTGTACAACAAGCTGTTTTCCAATATTGACATGGTAACACCCGGCATCACCGGGTGGGTGGTCAAGCCCGTTGAAATCGACGATGTCCCCATTATCAGCGCAACCCTTTACAGCGACCGTTACGGCACATACGAGCTTTACCGCACCGCGGAAATGGTCGTCGATCACCTGCAGCAGATACAAAACAGCGCCCGCATAACGATTCACGGCGGCCAGCCGCGTGCGGTCACCGTCTATCTGGACAATGAACGACTGGCGGCCTACGGCCTGTCGCACACCGGCATCATGGCCGCCATCCGGGCTTCCAACGAGGAACTGGAGGCCGGCGCCATCGATCAGGCGGGCCAAAGCCTGAGGGTTTCCGCCGGCCCGTTTATCCGGGATGCCGGGGAATTGGGCAGGCTTATGGTGGCGCTGCATGAAGACCGTCCGGTTTTTCTCAAAGATGTGTCTAAAATCATTGACGGCCCCGCTGAAATCGACACTTACACCCGCATGGGGTACGGACCGGGTTCGGGAAAACCGCTTGAGCGGTTTCCGGCCGTGACGGTGGCTGTTGCCAAAAAGACCGGCAGCAACGCCGTTGAGGTCGCCCGGCAGGTCCAGGCGCGCATCGACCGGCTTCGGGGGACGGTCATTGCCGACGACATCCACGTTGCCATCACCCGCGATTACGGTCAGACCGCCAATGAAAAGGTGAACAACCTTGTCATCAGCCTGGGCCTTGCCATCGTCACCGTTATCGGACTGCTGGCGCTGGTCATGGGATGGCGTGAGGGGTTGATCGTGGCCATCGCCGTCCCCATCACCTACTCGCTGACCCTTTTGTTCAACCTTTACATGGGCTACACCATCAACCGGGTGACCCTTTTTGCGCTTATCCTGACGCTTGGCCTGCTTGTGGACGACCCCATCGTCGGCGTGGAAAATATCTACCGCCACATGAAAATGCAGCTCATGCCCGTAAAGGACGCCATTCTTACGGCCATGGACGAAATCATGCCGCCGGTGGTGCTGTCCACCCTTGCGGTCATCGTGTCGTTCGTGCCGATGTTCTTTATAACGGGCATGATGGGCCCCTACATGGCACCCATGGCCGTGAACGTTCCGGCAGCGGTGTTCTTTTCCACTGTGGTTGCGCTTACCATAACGCCCACATTGGCCCGCAGCCTGATCCGCGTCGGCAAAGAAAAAAAAGAGCCGGAGGACATCCGGAAAACCCGGATGTACGGTATCTATAGCTGGGTAATCAGCCCCCTGCTCGCATCGCCAAAGCGTGCGTACGCCCTGCTTTGTGCAACGGCAGTCCTTTTCCTCGTCTCCCTTGCCCTGCCGGCGGCCGGCCTCGTCCCCCTCAAAATGCTGCCCTTTGACAACAAAAATGAAATCCAGATCGTCATCGACATGCCCGAGCACGCCACGCTGGAAAACACCGATGCGGTTGTATCCAGACTCGAGGAATACCTTCTCACCCAGGCGGAAGTATCAGATTTTACGTCTTTTGTCGGAACAGCCTCCCCCATGGATTTCAACGCCATGATACGGCAGTATTACATGCGAGAAGGCCCGCACATGGCCGATATCCGGGTTAACCTCGTCCACCATTCCCAAAGAAAACAGGACAGCCACGCGTTTATCCTCCGGATCAGAAACGATATCGATGAAATCGGAAGGCAGACCGGCGCCAACATCAAGCTGGTGGAAATGCCGCCCGGGCCGCCGGTGCTGTCCACTGTTGTTGCCGAAGTGTATGGTGCGCCCCACCACGGCTATGACGATCTCGTCAACGCCGCCGAAATGGTCCGTGCACGCATGCACGAAGAAGCGGGGCTCGTGGATATCGACACGTCCATCGAGGCGGATCTGCAAAAGCTGTTCTTTCGCGTGGACCGGGAGAAAGCCGCTTTGAGCGGTGTTTCCGTAAAGGATATCACCGATGTGCTGCGCATGGCCGTCAACGGTGTCATGGTTGGCACGCTGCAGGCGCCGGCCGAGCAGAGCGAGCTTCCCATTATACTCCGGATGCCGCGCGAGGCCCGTTCAAGCAGGGCATACCTCGAAAACCTGGCCGTGAAGGGGAAACGCGGAAGCCACGTTCAGATCGGGGAACTGGGCGTTTTCGAGGAAATGGTCTACGACAGGACCATATACCACAAGAACCTGGAACGCGTGGTCTACGTTACGGCGGAGATGGCTGGCAAAGGGCCGACATTCGCCGTTCTGAACCTCCAGTCGCATTTCAGGAAGCATCCCCTCCCGGAAGGCATCATCATCAACTGGCGCGGCGAGGGGGAGTGGAAAATCACGATCGACGTGTTTCGCGATCTGTCAATCGCCTTTGCGGCGGCTCTCATCGGCATTTATGCCCTGCTCGTATACCAGTGCGCTTCATACCGGATCCCGGTCGTCATCATGCTGTCCATTCCCCTGACCCTCATCGGCATCATGCCCGGGTTCTGGCTGCTCAACGTCATTGCCAACAGGCCCGTGGGCGGTTTCGACAACCCGGTCTTTTTTACGGCAACCGCCATGATCGGCATGATCGCCCTGGCGGGCATCGTCGTCAGGAACGCCCTGGTGCTCATCAACTTCATCCGCACATCCCAGGACAAGGGCATGGACATGCGCCAGGCCGTCCTCCAATCCGGTGCGGTGCGGATGCGTCCCATCCTGCTCACTGCGGCCACCACCATGCTTGGCGCCTGGCCCATCACCCTGGACCCCATCTTCAGCGGTTTGGCATGGGCACTCATTTTCGGCCTTTTTGTCTCCACCGCTTTCACCCTGGTCATTGTGCCGGTGGTTTATTTTCTCCTTTACGGTGAAAAAGACGGCACACCGGCGAGCTGATCCAAAGCCGACTTGCCCGCCGCAGTTTATGAGGCAATCCAGGTGCGGTCGATGATTTCCTGTTTCACGGCATCCGGGAGATCGTCGAAATACGCGCAGTATCCGGCCACCCGGACCACGATGCCCGGATGTTTCCCCGGATGCGCCCGGGCATCCGAAAGCAGTTCCGGATCGATCACGTTGAACTGCAACTCCATGCCGCCGGACGCGAAATATCCCCTTGTCAGGGCGCACAGGACGTTGAGGCCCTTTTCACCGGCAACGGTTTGCCTGTCGAATTTCAGGTTCAGGGCATAGCCGTTCATGGCGAGGGTGGCATCCACTGCGGCAACCGAGTTCAAGAGCGCGGTCGCGCCCCGCCGGTCCCTTCCGTTGGCGC
>SKZX01000331.1 GCA_007127175.1 Desulfobacterales bacterium | reverse complement strand
TTTTCATGATAGTTGTCCGGATGCCGCACATAGGTGAGCAGTCCAGGATCGATGGTTTTCAGCAGGCGTTCGGCCGCATCGGCGTCGGCCACCTCATCCTTGCCCGCCACCACTGCAAACAGGGGATGCGGCCAGCGGGAAATATTTTCCCTGACCCATGCCTGGGCTTTTAGCAGCTCGGCTCCGAAACGCATGGTGGCCTTTTGAGCCCGAATCCCGTCTTCTTCGTCCTTTCGGTGCCGCCGGGTGATTTCGGTGTCATGGGTCAGCATATCGGTGATGTCCGGGCCGGGGATGACCGCTCTTGGCAGAACCGTGCCGAGTATTTTAACGATGGGGATCATGATGGGAGACACTTTTATGGCGTTCTCGTAATAGGGGGAAGACATGATATACCCCTTGATCCGCGCGTCGTCCGTTGCATGGGAGATCCCGAAAAAGGTGATGATCAGCCCGCCCATGGAATGGCCCATCACAAATATCGGGATATCGGGATAGGCGGCCTTGGTCCATGCCAGAAATTTTTCCGTGTCTTCCGGAAACCGGCTGAATCGGTCGATGTAGACCTTCTCCTGTTTGTGGCCGCGCATGTCATAGGAGACCGTGGCAAGCCCTTTTCCCTTGAAATAAAGCGCCGGCGTCACATAATCGCCTGCATGGGCCAGTCCGCCGTGAATGGCCATGATCACGGCCTTGGGTTTATCAGGTTCCCAGATGTGAATGTCAAACGATTGGCCGTCAGCGGCGTTGAAACTGTCCATGCGTGTTTCGGAAAATCTCATGTTGGTTCCCTTTTGATGGTGTGTTCGTCAAAAACCGGCGCCAGAAACGATAAACGCTTCCGGTCCCGTGACCCAAAAGATGTGCAACCGGAAAAAAGCCAAAGGCATTTGATCTTCATAGCCGGTATTCACTAATAATACAACCGGTTTTATACTTTATGATGTGGAACAAATAAGATGGACGCGTAAAAAGTCGAAATCAGACGACTTTGAAAACTCTGTTTGGAGGTTTTATGAAATGACCCTTTCCGGTCACAAGTCAAACAAACTGAATATAATGGCTAGAATAAACTACCCCAGCCGTATTCTCGGTTCTTTGTTAATGGGGCTGATCATCTGCACGATCCTGTATGAAGGGGATTATTTCTTTCCCTGGATTTTAGTGGTCTTTCATGGGTTGTTTTGGCCGCATATCGCCTATTGGCTATGCAAAATCAGTAAAGATTCCAAAAAAGCGGAGCTGCGCAATCTGCTCATTGATTCTTTCCTTTTCGGCCTCTGGATCCCCATCATCTCTTTTCAACTCGTCCCTTCGGGCATTCTTATTTTTGCCGCCTGTATCGACAACGCGTTCAGCGGCGGCATCAGGCTTTTGATAAAAGGCGCTATAACCCTCATGATCGGCGTCGCCGCCGGCATATTATTGTTGGGGCACGTGGAATTTGCGATAGAATCCAGCCTTTTAACACTGGTCGTTGCCGTTGTCACCATGACAATTTACCTGTCCAGCATCGGTATACAGGGCTATAGGCAATCGAATCTGCTTATTCGCATCCGAGACCAGTTGCTGGAAGCAAAAACAGCGGCTGAGGCGGCCAATCAGGCAAAAAGCGTGTTTTTAGCGAATATGAGCCATGAAATACGCACCCCCATGAACGGCATCATTAATGCCGCGGACCTTGCCCTTGCCGAATCCATCACCCCAAAAGTACAGCGCTACCTGCAGATCATCAGTAATTCCGGCCAGATCCTGCTTGGGATTATCAATGACATACTGGATTTTTCAAAGATAGAAGCCGGAAAGCTCGATCTGGAAATCATTCCCGTGGATTTAAACGATGTCCTTATCAATATTGGTGATATTTTTTCAGGTCAGACCGCCAAAAAAGAGATCGAATTTCTTTTTGACCTGGAGCCCGGAATCCCCTTGGCTGTTTATGCCGATCCCACCCGGATCAAACAGATCCTGGCCAATATGGTGGGCAATTCCATAAAATTTACGGATCCCGGCGGAAAAATAATTGTGGGCATCACGGCCAAACAGATTACCGATGAGCGGGTGTCATACGAGTTCTTTGTCAAGGATACGGGAAGGGGAATGAAAAAGACTTATATGGACAATTTGTTTCAGGCCTTTTCCCAGGAAGATGCCTCCACAAGCCGCAGGTATGGCGGAACCGGTTTGGGGTTGAGCATCTGCAAGCTGCTGGTGGGAATGATGCAGGGAGAAATATGGGTGGAAAGTGAAGAAGGCGTGGGAACAACTTTCTTTTTTACGCTGGACCTGAACCGTCAGCCCCAGGAGCAGGAAAAGGACTACCGCCTTCCCAGGGATATATCCAAACTCAAGGTCCTGGTCATTGATGACAGCAAGGAAAACCTGTTAATCATGAAAAAGCTGCTTGCCGGCTTCGGGTGTGCCCCCTTTTTGCTGCAGAACCCCATGGGCGCACAAGACTTGTTTGCAAACAACCATTTCGACCTGGTCATCACCGACTGGAAAATGCCGGAAATAAACGGTATTGAACTTGCCCGGCGGCTGAGGAAAATAAAGCCTGAAATCCCGATTGTCCTGCTGACGGCCTTTGGCCAGTTGGAAGAAAAAAAAGAAGCAGAAAATGCCGGTATTAATGTATTTTTGAGCAAACCCATCAGTTCGGTCACCCTCTATGACGTCATCATTTTCGTTTTTGGCAAGGGCAGGGATAAACAGAAAGACCTGAAAAAAACCTCGGTTTATCAAAGCAATATCATGGGCCTGGACGTCCGTGTGCTTCTGGCGGAGGATAATCCGACCAACCAGGAAGTCATCAAAGCCATTATGGGGAACGCGGGCATTAAAGTGGACATCGCCAATAACGGCCTTGAAGCCGTGCGCATGGTGAAAGAAAAAGCCTATGATATTGTATTGATGGATATACAGATGCCGGAAATGGACGGGTATGAAGCAGCACACACCATCCGCAGGGACCCGCGTTTTGCCAAACTCCCCATTATTGCCATGACGGCCCACGCCATGAAGGGTGATCAGGAAAAAAGCCTTACAGCCGGAATGGACGGGTATATCACCAAGCCCATTCGGCAGGATGTATTGTTTCGCGTGCTGTGGAAGAAAATAGAAGCCGGACTGGATACGCCTGCGGTAGATGATGATGTGTTGGATGCAGACTCGCAAAGCATGGATGAGGCAGTCCCTGAAAACCCGCCCGGCATTGATATTTCCGGGGCCCTGGAATCGCTTGGCATTGATTGGCCCATCTACAGATCCATTCTTAAGGGGTTCAGGCAAAACAACCTGACGATCATCAGTCAGATGATTTCAGCGTTTGAAAAAAATGACCATCCGGCTTTAAAGGTGCATGCGCATTCTTTAAAGGGGAGTGCCGCCACTATCGGTGCGGCGCCATTGGCAGAGCTGGCCGAAGCGCTTGAAACTGCCGCGGGAAATAACACGCCTGAAAAAAAACAGATCGATGATGTAAAAGCCGGGCTGGAAGAGGTTTTTACCAGCATTCTCTCGCTTAAGGAAGACAGCCGTCCCCTGTGAGCCGCAGCGGGTTCAGGTCGGTAGCGGCTGGAAAAGCCGTCGAAGAGATTTTTCCCAGAGGCATGGGGCGGCAGCGTATTACATCGAGCCGGCGCAGCAGACCCGGGCATCGGCGGCCCTGGGCGGCATTGCGTATGCCCGGGAGCTGGTCGAAGCGTTTCCGGAAGTCGCCTTTATCGCCGGGCATGCCGGGCTGTTCAAATACCGGGACGTCATTGACCTGCTGAGCCCGTATAAGAACGTCTGGGTGGACACATCTTTTCAGGCGGTCGGCCACGTGCGGGAACTGATCCGGGCCTTTGGCCCGGAGCGGGTGATGTTCGCCTCGGACTGGCCTTTTGGCAACCGGCCGCCGGCCATCCGGATCATCAAAAAGGCCTGCCGGGGCGACAAGGGCCTGGAGCGGCGCATTTTTTATGAAAACGCGGCCGATCT
>SKZX01000342.1 GCA_007127175.1 Desulfobacterales bacterium | reverse complement strand
AAAGAAAGCCTTCATTTCGGCCGGATTGTCGGCAGCAACATCCGGATGCAGCATATTTACAAAATCATTTCCCAGGTTGCCGATACGCGGACGAATATCATGATCACCGGGGAAAGCGGTACCGGAAAGGAATTGATCGCCCGTGCCATACACGAGCAAAGCAGCCGCCGCGACAAACCCTTTGTCGTTATCAATTGCGGCAGCATTCCGGAAACGCTCATTGAAAGCGAGTTTTTCGGGTACAAGAGAGGTGCGTTTACCGGCGCTACCCAGGACAAAAAAGGGCTTTTCGAGGCAGGAAACACCGGAACCGTTTTTCTGGATGAAGTCGGTGAACTCCAGCCGCAGATGCAGATCAAGCTGCTCCGGGTGGTTCAGGAGCGGTCCTTCAAGCCGGTTGGGGGCAGCGAGGATATCAATGTGGATATTCGTATTCTGTCCGCAACCAACAAGTATCTGGAAGAAGAGGTCATTGCCGGACGGTTTCGTGAGGACCTGTATTACCGGCTTAACGTCATTGAAATCAAGGTGCCGCCCCTGCGGGAGCGCAAAGGCGACATCCGCGCACTGGCCCAGCATTTTCTGGACAAGTATTCCCGGGAGCAGGGCAAGGAGATTACAAAGATTTCCGCGTATGCCGTCGACCTGCTTCAGAAATACGATTTTCCCGGCAATATCCGGGAGCTTGAAAACCTGATCGAACGAAGCGTTGCGCTTTCGAACACCAATATACTGCTTCCCGACAACCTTGCCCTGTCAATTCACAAAAGGCGTTGGATTGAGGGTATAAAAGACAGGCGCTTCGACCTTGACGATGTGGCAAGAGGCGTTTCATTAGATACCATTCTTGAAGAAATCGAAAAAGCCTACCTTGAAAAAGCCCTGGCGTGTTCCGGCGGCAGCAAAAACAAGGCTGCGGACCTCCTGGGCATCAGTTTTCGCTCCCTGCGATACCGGCTGGATAAAATCGGCATTGACAAGCCGGATTAATCGAATGCCGTTTGCATGCTTCCCATTCCGGAGGTTTATTCCCGGGTTATCCGGCTTCTTTTTTACCTCACGGCAACCGTTTATTATCATATGAAATCCATAGAAGAAGGCCATGATCAGCGTTGAGAACCTGAGTAAAAGCTACGGCGACGACGTGCTGTTCGACAGCATCGGATTCAAGATCAATCCCAAGGAAAAAGTTGGTCTCGTGGGGCGAAACGGCCACGGCAAAACCACCCTTTTTGACATGATATCCGGGCTTCAGTCCCCTGATTCCGGCTCTATCAGCATTCCCCGCCATTATCGTATCGGGTATGTCAGCCAGAAGCTCGAATTTCAGGAAGATACAATTTTGAGGGAGGGGATGCGGGGTCTTGGCCCGGAGTCTGAGGGGGAGCACTGGCAGGTTGAAAAAATTCTTGCAGGCCTTGGGTTTTCAAATGCGGATTTGGGGCGAAACCCCCTCGAGTTTTCCGGCGGCTTCCAGGTGCGGCTGAATCTTGCGAGAACGCTCGTTTCCCGGCCCGATTGCCTCATGCTGGATGAGCCCACCAACTATCTTGACATTACGTCCATTCGATGGATCAAGGGTTTTTTGCGGAACTGGCCGGGGGAATTGCTGTTGATCACCCATGACCGCAGCTTCATGGATGATGTGGTCACCCATGTTGCCGGCATCGTCAGAACAAAGGTCCGGAAAATCAAAGGCGATACGGGGAAATTTTACGAACGGATTGCACAGGATGAGCAGATCCATGAAAAAACGAGAAAAAATGATGAGCGGCGGCGCAAGGAGATTGAACGGTTTATCTCCCGCTTCCGGGCCAAGGCCCGGCTTGCCAACCTTGTGCAGTCCCGCATGAAGACAATCGAAAAAATGACCCCCAAAGAAAAACTGGCGCATTATAAAACACTGGAGTTTCAGTTTCAGGCAGCCCCGTTTTCCGGAAAATATATGCTTCATGCGGAAAACATCTCTTTTTCGTACGATAAGAAGGCGCCGGCACCCCTGATTGCCGATTTCTCCATCCATATTGCTGCGGGTGAGCGGGTGTGCATTGTGGGGCGCAACGGGGCAGGAAAGACCACATTGCTGAAGATCCTTGCCGGGCACATGAACCCGGACTCGGGTCGCATCGATTACCACCCGGGTCTTGTCTCGGGTGTTTTTGAACAGACCAATATTTCTACCCTTGTGGACGGGCGGACCATCGAGGAGGAAATTTTTTCTTCCAACCCGTCCCTCAGCCGTCAGGCGGCAAGAAATATCTGCGGCGGGATGCTCTTCGAGGGGGATGTCGCCCTCAAGAAGATCGGGGTGCTTTCCGGCGGTGAAAAATGTCGCGTCATGCTGGGCAAACTGCTTGGCGCGCCTTCCAATTTTCTGCTGCTCGACGAGCCGACCAATCATTTTGACATGGTGTCGTGCGACGCCCTGCTGGCCGCCATCGATGCCTTTGACGGCGGGGTTGTCATGGTGACCCACAATGAAATGTTTCTCCATGCCCTTGCCGAGCGCCTCATCGTCTTTTCGGAAACCGGGGTCGAGGTGTTTGACGGGCCGTACCAGGCGTTCCTGGACGTCGGGGGATGGGGGGATGACGACCCGGTTGCAAAGCCCCGGGATGCGGTGCTTCAGGATGATTTACAAGCGACAGGCGCCCAACCGGAAGCATTGAACATGAAAGACTACAAACGCCGCCGCTCTGAAATCATTTCTGAAAAAAACCATCTCCTGAAACCGCTGAAAGATCATATGGATCGGCTCGAAGCGCTGATAATCGAAAAAGAAGAACATCTGGCTTTCTTGAACGAGAGCATGCAGGCAGCCATTGAAAAAAATGAAAACACTGAAATAGTGCGGATCTCCCGTTCAATCGGGCAGTGTCAGAAAACCATCGACGATGCATTTGAAGAGATGGAAACAACAGCAGCGTCACACGACACCCATCAGGCTTCTTTTGACGAACGACTGGCGGACCTGGAAAGCCGGCGTCCCTTTTGAGTCTGGTTTGGCCTTGCCCGGTATGGAACGCCCGGGTTGCATTCAATGCTTGGGTACCGGTGAAGATGTTCCGAAAAAAAAGTAGGGGGTGACCAGATGCCCCTAATCCGTTAGATCGGTTTTCCACCGGATATTGTAGAGGTCCAGCCGCCTGCTTTGAAGGTTTCTCACGCTTCCCTGTTCCCGCAGTTCCTTGAGAAGGTCCAGGTCCAGGTCGACCATGAGGGTCATTTCGGTGTTGGGGGTGGCTTCGGCAGCGATGGCATCATGGGGAAAGGCGAAATCCGAAGGCGTGAAAATGGCTGACTGGGAATACTGGATGTCCATGTTTTCAACCCGGGGAAGATTGCCCACACTCCCGGCAATGGCGACGTAGCATTCATTTTCAATGGCCCGTGCCTGGGCGCACCGGCGTACCCGCAGGTAGGCGTTTTTCGTGTCCGTCCAGAACGGCACCAGCAGGACGTCCATCTCCTTGTCGGAAAGATAGCGCGCCAGCTCGGGAAACTCCACGTCGTAGCAGATCAGGATGCCGACCCGGCCGATATCCGTGTTGAAGATCCGGAGTTCTTCCCCGCCCTGAAGGCCCCAGTACTGGGCCTCATCCGGGGTGATGTGCAGCTTGTACTGGCAGTCCCATGTGCCGTCGCGCCGGCAGAGATAAGAAACATTATACAGGTGTTCATCCCGGTATTCCGGCACACTCCCGGCAACGATATTGATGTTGTAGGACAGTGCCATCTGGAGAACAGCTTCGCGCAGCGGTTCGGTGTAGTCGGCCAGAAGTCGCATGGCTTCAGCCGGGTTTTCCTGGTTGAAATGGGCCATGAGCGGGGCGTTCAGGAGTTCCGGGAACAAAACGAGGTCGCAATTGTAACCGGATACCGCGTCAACAAAAAATTCCACCTGGTGAATAAAATCGTCAAAGGATGAAAAGGGGCGCATCTGCCATTGCACAACGCTGATCCGGGGGTATGATTTTCGTCCCCCGAAAAGTTTT
>SKZX01000053.1 GCA_007127175.1 Desulfobacterales bacterium | reverse complement strand
CTTCCCCGCCTGTTGCCTTCACGATCTCATCGATTGTCCAGGGTATGGGTGTGTTCATTTATGCCATCCCATGCCTGGCAAGCGCCTTCTGCGCCTGCACGCGGTCGTCAAAGTCAATGGTATGCCGGCCGAGGATCTGGTATGTCTCATGCCCCTTGCCCGCAATGAGGATGGCGTCGCCGGCAAGAGAAACACGAACGCCGGTGTCAATTGCGTTTGACCGGTCCGGCACCACGGTATAGGCGCCTTTTTCAAAATGGCTGCCGAGGCGCTCCGCTGCCATTTCAACGGCCTTTGTCTGCCGGACCCCTTCAAGGATTTCGGAAATAATGCGTTCCGGCGGCTCTGTTCTCGGGTTGTCCGACGTGACAATGGCCAGGTCGGCCAGACTCGCCCCTATTTTACCCATGAGCGGCCTTTTGCCGTTGTCCCGGTCACCGCCGCACCCGAAAATACAGATCAGCCTGCCCGCCACGATCGGTCTTAACGAAACAAGCACATTTTCAAGGGCCTCGGGCGTGTGTGAGTAATCCACAAACACTTGTCTGCCCGAACGGTTTGCCACCTTTTCCAGGCGCCCCGGCACCACCGCAAATGTGGCCAGAGCGCTGCCGATGGTTTCCGGATCAACACCCAGGGCAAAAGCCGCGCCGGCGGCACACAGTATATTCTCCAGGTTGAACCGGCCCACAAGCGGGCTGTGAAAATCAATTTTTCCGGAAGGAAACCGGATGCGGCCCGAAATACCCGAATGGTCGAAGGATGCCTTTTCCCCACGCACATCGAACGCCGGGGCATTGACTGCAGGGTCGCCTGGGGAATCGGTCCCAACCGTCATCACGGTTCCCCTGGTCAATGCGGCAGCAAGGCGCTTTCCCTCATCAGCGTCGCAGTTGATGATCATGGTCGAAGAATCCCCCATGTAACCGGTAAAAAAATCGGTTTTCGCTTTGCGGTACGCGTCCATGGTGCCATGGAAATCAAGGTGGTCCCGGCTCAGGTTGGTAAATATTCCCATGTCAAACCGGCAGCCGAATATACGGTCCTGCACGACCCCGTGGGAAGACACTTCCAACACAACATGGTCCACCCCGGCATCGGCCATGCGTGCCAGTCGCTCCTGGAGATCGGGTGCCTCGGGTGTCGTCAGTGAACCCTGTATGACGGTCTCGCCGAAGTGGCTGTCGATGGTGCCGATAACACCCGGCCTGAACCCGCCGTCTTTCAATATATGCTCAAGAAGGCAGGCGGTCGTGGTCTTGCCGTTGGTCCCTGTAATGCCGATCAGCTTCAGGCGCGATGAGGGGCTGCCGTAAAGGGCGTCGGCCATTATCGCCATCGCCCGCCTGGTATCGGATACCAGGATAACCGCCGCACCGACATCAACGGGCCGTTCGGCCACGACAGCGACCGCTCCCCGGCGGACGGCATCCCCCGCGTATTCATGCCCGTCCGATGTGCCCCCCCTGACGGCGACAAAAACGGACAAGTCGTCGGCGCGGTCGGACCGGTAGCATATGCGGCGAATTTCAGGGTCGGTTGTCGCCGCGCCATTCCTGAAAATCGTTTCCAGAGGATTGACGGCTTCTATGAGCGCCGAAAGCTTCATGCGGGTTTTACCTCCTCCGTGACATAAAGAGGTTCGGCCCGTTGAGGCGGCACTGCCATATAGTTAAAACTTTCCCGAACGATCTCTTCGAAGACCGGTGCCGCCACTTCACCGCCGTAATATTTCCCGCGAGGCGCTTCGATAGCCACCAAAACGGCCAACTCCGGAGACTCAACCGGAGAAAAACCCACGAAAATGGCATAGTAATCACTGTTCCTGTAACTGCCCCGAGCGTCCAGCATCTGGGCCGTACCGGTCTTGCCACAAACATCATAGCCCTTGGGCACCGCCCGGAAACCCGTACCCTCCGGGCTGGTCGCTGCATTCATCATGATTTTCAACTGCCCGGCGATACCCGGGGCAACCGCCCGCCGAATGACTTCCGGTTCAAATGTCTTGAAAACAGTTCCATCCGGATTTCTGATTTCACTGACGACCTTCGGTTTCATGAGCAATCCATTATTGGCGATGGCGGCCACGGCATTGACCAGCTGAATGGCCGAAACCGAAACGCCCTGCCCGAATGCGATGGTCGCATGATCGATCCTCCGCCAGGACTGGTAAGGCCTGAGAATCCCGGTTGCCTCCCCCGGGCAGTCAATGCCGCTTTTCCGGCTGAAACCGAAACGGCGAAGCGTGGCATAAAGGGCCTCGGGACCGATCATCTCAGACACCTTGACCGTCCCGATATTGCTTGAATATTTTATGATTTCATGGAGGTTGAGAATGTCGTGGGGGTGGGTGTCATGAACCACATTTCTGCCGATCCGGTAACGCCCGTCCTCGCAGTCCACGTAAACCCTTTCGGGATCAATCCCGGATTCCAGGGCCGCGGCAGCGGTAAAAATCTTCATGGCCGAGCCGGGTTCGAAGGGATCTGTGAGCGCCCGGTTACGCCAGGTACTCTGGGGAAAGCGCCCGAAAGCATTGGGGTTGAACGTCGGGTAATGGGCCATGGCCCGTATTTCACCGGTCCGGGGAACCATGACGACCGCCATGGCGGACCGGGCGTTGTGAAGGCGTGCCGCCCGCGTGATGGCCTGTTCCGCGATATTCTGAATATTGGCATCGATGGTCAGGACGAGGTTTTTTCCTTCCGTATCCATGCTGCGGGATTCTTCACGCTGGAAAATACGGCCCAGCGCATCCCTTACCACCGTCTGGCGGAAGGTATTCCCCCTGAGGTATTCGTCATAATAAAACTCGATGCCTTCAAGGCCGTTCCCATCAACACCCGCAAACCCGAGCACCTGTGCGGCCAGCTGCCTGTTGGGATATATTCTGGAATAATTGCCAATGAAGTCGAGCCCGTGTGGAATAGCCGCGGCCAGCGCATCGGCCTGGGCGGGGGAGGCGTCCCGCCGGATCCAGACAAACGGCCGGTCTGACGCCAGAATCTGTGCCACCCGGTGTTCATCCATATCCAGCACCGCCGCGATAACGCGTGCCGCCTGTGCCGGGTCACTCATCCTGGACGGCCTGGCACCTATGGAAACAACGCCTGCGGTAACCACCAGTTCCCTGTGCCGTGCATCGTATATGTTGCCGCGTCGCCCGGTGCTTTCAAAATCCCTCCTGTATTCGGACACGGCCCTTACAGACAGTGCGTCTCCGGCAAAAACCTGTAGATGAAGGGCTCTTGCCCCCACCACCAGGTAACAGAGCGTAAACACGACGCCGACAAAAACAATTCGGCGACTGCGCATTTTTTGAACCTGTTTTTCAATATCCCTGGTCTTCATGGCATGACGACAATCTGTTCGGGTTTGGGTGTCTCAAGGTTCAGTTCGCTCGTGGCATAGCGCCTCAACACCTGGGGTGAGCTCAGGCGCGCCCTTTCAATTTTCAGCTTCTTCTGCAAATCGAGCAGTTTTTCCTGCTGCGCACGGGCCTGCACGATTTCATACCCCATACGTCGGGACTGCACCCCGCACCAGGCGTCGAAAAAAGCAGCACCCAGGAAGCACAACAGGATTAAAAGGGCAACCGCGACCCTTTTCGGCGTAAATGTTTCCGATTTTCTTTTCCTGTTTTTGCCGGCCCGTTCGTTCATGGGTAGCCGCCTGCTGTTGTCTGTTGTCCGGCTGCATCGGTGGCATCCGCATCCGGCAGCTTTTCCGCCACCCGCATTACGGCGCTTCGGGACATGGGGTTGGATGCCACTTCGCCTTCAGACGGGCGGATGGGCTTACGGCCAACCAGTTTGAGTTTCGGCTTATGGGTGCAGACGCAGACCGGCAGATCCTTGTCGCACTTGCATTTCTGAGCCATATCGCGAAACCTGTGCTTGACGATACGGTCTTCCAGCGAATGAAAAGAAATGATGCAAATCCGGCCTTCCGGCGCCAGCAGATCAACAGCCCTGTTGAGAAAGGCATCGAGTACCT
>SKZX01000130.1 GCA_007127175.1 Desulfobacterales bacterium | reverse complement strand
ATCTCTGTCATCATGGTTTTCATTTCCCGGGGCACGCCGGGGAGAAAGAAAAACATGCACCTGCCGATGCGCATCCTGAATCCCGGCGCCGTACCGGAGCGGTTGAGGATCGGGGTTGCACTTGCCGGGAGAAAGGCCTGCTTTGCGTCCGATGGATTCATGGAACGGGAGAACCGATTAAAAAAGGCTTCTATGGATGCCAGGGCAGATGCGTTTTCAACCAGCGGCTCACCTGCGGCATCGGCTGCAGCCCGGGCGGTGATGTCGTCCACGGTGGGGCCGAGCCCGCCCGTGACAACGGCGATATCTGCTTGTGCGCCGATCTCGGACAGAAGCTGCTTCAGGCGGTCGGCATCGTCGCCCACAGTCGTGTGGCGGGTCACCTGGAGGCCGCTTTCCAGAAGCGCTTCCGCTATATACGCGGCATTGGAATCAACGACCGTGCCGGTAAGCACCTCGTCTCCCGTGGAAACGATCTGGGCCAGCAGGGGGGATTGGTTTTGGGTGCTAAGGGTATTCATGGTTTTCCTTCTTTTAAAAGGACAATTTCAACCGTGTGGGGCCGGGTGTTGCCCTTGCAACTGCAGGAGAACGCTGATATCTCCATGGCTCGCTTGAACGCGCCCTGTGATAAACGGCAAAGCCACAGGGCGCTTGTCCAATCTTCGCCAGGAGTTATCAGCAACCCCCTGCAATTGTTGCTGCGGACAACACCCGGCCCCACACGGTTGAAATTGATCAATTTTATAAGGGCGATTTCCCCAAAAGGTTGTTCAGCCTCTCGAGGTCGAATTTGCAGACCCCCCAGGGGACAGACTTCCAGTCTGTCTCCCGGGTCGAAGCCCCTGCCCGGCATTTTATTGTAGGACAATTTCTCCCGGGCGGCACCGGGTATTGCCCTGGCAACTGCAGGGGAACGCTGATATCTCCATGGAATCAATTCAACATACAGATGATACGGCTTTTTCTTAACCCAATCCGTTGCAAAAGAAAACACCAAAAAACGCCGGAAAAAACCACTTGACAAATACGGTTGAAACCATTTATCTGGTAGAAACAATTGCGTTCATCCGGTTCATCCATATCGAATTGAAGGAATCATCAGATTAAAATGAATCAACCTTGCGCATACCGGCAATACTTACATCAGCAGAACTGGTGGTGGCGGGCTCATAACAGGGTCTGCCAACGGACACCAGCGTAAGGCTTGAACAACCGTGGCAGCCCAGGGGCCGCCCACGGTTTATGATTGAACCAGACATTGAAGCAAAAAGGCCGTGGGGCATCCCCCGGCCTTTTTTTATTTAATAAGGAGTTCAAATGCGCCTTAGAGACTTCCCGGACAAAAACGATTTTATTCGGCTTTATGAACGGCATGACGTGATTCCCGTCTGCCGCGAAATCCTGGCGGACATGGAAACCCCGGTATCGGTTCTTAAAAAGACCTATGAAAACGCAGGCCCGGCATTTCTACTGGAAAGTGTGGAGGGTGGCGAACGCTGGGGAACCTACAGTTTTTTGAGCACGTCGGCACGGGCGCTCGTCAAGCTGTTCAGGGAAGACATTGAAATCGAACAGGGCGGCCGGATTGAGCGCTTCTCCCACAACGGTGATCCCTTGGACGCCCTGCGCAGGATCATGGACCGATACAACCCGGCTGTCATACCGGCACTGCCCCGGTTCTGGGGCGGGTTGGTGGGATATTTTACCTACGAAACCGTCTCTTTTTTCGAGGCCATCGAAAACCGCCTGCCGCCGGGACGGCCCATTGCCAGCTTTATGATCCCCGATGAAATGATGATCTTCGACAATATCAGAAACACGATCATGCTGGTCGCCCTGATGTTTAAAAACGACGGCGCTGCCGGGGAACAGGCGCATAATGAAGGCATTGAACGCCTGATGCGCATGGAAGAGCGGATTGGCGCATCCCTGGCTCAAAAACCGGCGGAAACGAACAAGGGAAAAGATGCAGGGGAAACAGATAATGGCGGATTGAACAACATGGTTCTTGCCCCTGTTTCTGAAAAAGCCGGTTTTTTGAAAAACGTGGATATCGTCAAATCCCATATCGTGGCCGGGGATGTGATCCAGGCGGTTATTTCACAGCCGTTCACGGCGCAAACGACCCCGGACCCGATCTCCCTGTACAGGGCCCAGCGATACGTCAACCCGTCGCCCTACATGTTTTTCATGCACCTGGACAACACGCTCCTGGTCGGGTCTTCGCCAGAAACCATGGTACGACTTGAAAACAGGGTGGCCTCTCTCAGGCCCATTGCAGGGACCCGGCCCAGGGGAAACACCGAGCAGGAGGACCGGAAACTCGCCAACGACCTTCTGGCCGACGAAAAGGAACGGGCCGAACACCTCATGCTCGTTGACCTGGGCAGAAACGACCTGGGGCGCGTCTCGGAAACCGGCACAGTCCAGGTCACGGACCTGATGGTGGTGGAGCGCTATTCCCACGTGATGCACCTGGTGTCCAACATCACCTGCGATCTCCTTGCGGACAAGGATGCCTTCGACCTGCTGGCTGCGTCCTTCCCGGCGGGCACGCTCACGGGCGCGCCAAAGGTCAGGGCCATGGAAATCATCGGCGAACTCGAAAAAGAGCCAAGAGGCCCCTACGGTGGTGCGGTGGGCTATATTTCCTTTCACGGCAACATGGACCTTGCCATCACCATCCGCACCGCGTGCCTTGAGGACGGCAAAATGGTCGTGCGGGCGGGCGCGGGCATCGTAGCGGACTCCCAACCGGAAAAAGAATACGTTGAAACCGTGAACAAGGCCATGGCCATCGGCCGGGCCCTGGAGCTCGTTCGGGGCGCCGCTGCAGACCCCAGGAAAGGCGACATTTCAGGAGGCCGCCCATGATTTTCATGATCGACAACTACGACTCGTTTACCTATAACCTGGTCCAGTATTTCCGTCAGCTGGGTGCTGACGTGCATGTTTCGAGAAACGACGTGTTTGACGTGGCATCATTGGGCACAAACGAAATTGAAGGCATCGTCATTTCACCGGGGCCGGGAGCCCCTGAAAGTGCAGGGCATTCGGTTGAGGTGATCCGCCGTTTTTCCGGGATAAAACCCATTCTGGGTGTCTGTCTGGGGCACCAGGCCATTGCGCAAGCCTTTGGCGGGCGGATCGTGTCCGCCGGCCGGATCATGCACGGGAAGACATCGCTGGTAACGGCGGACGGGAAAACCATATTCAACCGGATAGGCAAGCCCTTTGATGCCATGCGGTATCACAGCCTGGCCGTCTCAGAGCCGGATCTGCCCGACTGCCTGGAGATCTCTGCAAGAACTGAAGACGGCGAAATCATGGGGCTCAGGCATAAATCCCATGTCACCGAAGGCATCCAGTTTCACCCGGAGTCCATCATGACGCCGGTGGGCAAACGCATTTTACGGAATTTCCTGAACCTGTGCCATGAAGACCATGAGAATGAACAAATTTGAAAATAACCCCCGGCACCCGAAATCCATTCACCCTCCAGGGGACAGACTTCCAGTCTGTCTCCCGGGTCGAAGCCTCACCTCCCAGGGGACAGACTTCCAGTCTGTCTCCCGGGTCGAAGCCTCGCCCCCAGGGTACTACATCCCTCCACTCTACCCCGGGTCGCCATGAACAGCCACAGGGCGCAACCACTACCGCAAAGCAGGGAGAAGCCAATGAGCATCTTTAAAGACGGCCTTATCAAGATCTGCAATCGCACGGATCTCACCGAGGCGGAAATGTCGGCCATGATCATGGAAATTTTTTCCGGCGAAATCACCGATGCCCAGATCGGCGCATTCATGGGCGCGCTTTCCACCAAGGGGGAAACCTTCGAGGAACTCGCCGGCGCGGCCCGGGCCATGCGCAAAAAGGCCGCGCGCATCGAGACCGCCGGATCCGATGTGATCGACACCTGCGGCACGGGCGGCGACGGCGCCAACACCTTCAATATTTCAACGACCACGGCTTTCGTGGTCGCCGGCGCCGGCGTAACCGTCGCCAAGCATGGCAACCGCTCCGTTT
>SKZX01000421.1 GCA_007127175.1 Desulfobacterales bacterium | reverse complement strand
TGAAATGATGCTCTCAAGCCAGCGCGCCATTCCGGAAAAGCTGCTGGCAAATGGTTTTGCCTTCAGGTTCCCGGTCTTGAAAGCGGCCCTCGAAGATCTCCTGGCATAAAGAACATTGTCAAACAATCATTTCATCAGGGATAATAAACTATGGAAAAAACAACGCTGTCCATTCCTGGGATAACCTGCGACCATTGCGTGCGCACCATCAAAAACGAACTCCTTGAAGTCGAAGGCGTCACAGCTGTTGACGGCGATGCCCAGCGCAAAGCCGTGGAAGTTGAATTTGAAACGCCCGCCACCCTTGACCGGATACGCCAGGTCCTCAAAGAGATCGACTATCCCGCGGAATAGGTGATCCATTAAAACAAGTAACGGAGGAGCAGATGGCTGACCGGGAAATCACGCTACCGGTAACGGGCATGACCTGCGCGAACTGTGCCCGTGCGATCGAAAGAAGCCTTGGCCGGATGGACGGGGTGACGTCCGTGCACGTCAACTTTGGCGCTGAGCAGGTCCATGTCAAATACGACCCGGCCAGAACCGGCTTTGATGAGATCGTGGCCAGAATCCGGCATGCGGGCTACGATGTGGCCTCGCGCCGCGTTGAACTCCCGGTAACCGGGATGACGTGCGCCAATTGCGCGTCCAACATACAGAAGGCGCTCTCCCGAAAATCCCAGGGCGTCATCGATTCTTCCGTGAATTTTGCCACCGAGACCGCCACGGTGAACTATGTGCCTTCGGTTACGGATATGGAAGAGATCGTTTCCGTGATCAAGAAGGCCGGCTACGACGCTCATGTTCCGGACGACGCCCAGGCCGACCCGGAAGATTATGAAATGGCGGCCCGGAGCGCCGAAGTCCGGGACCAGACGAAAAAATTCATCGTGGGCCTGATTTTTACGCTCCCCCTGTTCATCCTGAGCATGGGGCGGGACATGCATTTTTTCGGCGACTGGGCCCATGTGGCCGCCGTGAACTGGGTCCTTTTTCTGCTGGCCACACCGGTGCAGTTCTACACTGGCTGGGACTATTATACCGGGGGCTACCGGAGCCTGTTGAACAAGAGCGCCAACATGGACGTCCTGGTGGCCATGGGGTCGTCGGTCGCCTATTTTTATTCCACAGCGCTTCTTTTTTTCCCTTTCCTGGGCGATCATGTCTATTTCGAGACATCGGCCATGATCATCACGTTGATCAAGTTCGGCAAAATGCTGGAAACCCGGACCAAGCGGAAAACAGGCGGTGCGGTCAGAAAACTGCTCGACCTGCGGCCGGCCACGGCCACGGTTGTTGAAGGCGCCTCGGAAAGGGAGGCTCCCGTATCTGAAGTGGAAAAGGGGTGGCGGCTGCGCGTGCGCCCGGGCCAGCGCATTCCGGTGGACGGGCAGGTGGTGGACGGCCAGAGCGCGGTCGACGAATCCATGCTTACCGGTGAGCCCATACCCGTTGTCAAAAAGACTGGTGATACCGTCATCGGGGGCACCATTAACAGCGACGGCACCTTGCTGTTCGAGGCCACCCGTGTGGGGAAAGACACCGCCCTTTCCCGGATCATCCGGCTGGTGCGGGAAGCCCAGGGGAGCCAGCCGCCCATCCAGGCTGTTGCCGACCGGGTATCCGCGGTATTTGTTCCCGCAGTGATCGCCTTTGCCATATTGACTTTTTTTATATGGATTTATTTCACTGACGGCTACGTGCCGGCCATGATCCGGCTGGTCGCGATCCTGGTCATCGCATGCCCCTGCGCTTTGGGCCTTGCAACGCCTACAGCGGTCATGGCGGGCACGGGCAAGGCCGCTGAGCACGGCATCCTTTTCAAGAGCGGGGAGGCCCTGGAAGCGGCTGAAAAGCTCGATGCCATCGTGTTCGACAAGACCGGCACCCTGACCCGCGGAAAACCGGAGGTGACCGACGTGATCTGCTTTGAGGATACCTGTACGGACCGGGGGCGCCTGCTTCAGCTTGCCGCTGCCGTTGAAGCAGGTTCCGAGCATCCCGTGGGCAAGGCGATTTTGCGTGAAGCGGCGCGCGAAAACATAACCCCTGTTGATGCCACTGATTTCAAGGCCACCGGGGGTGAGGGCGTTTCCGCCACCGTCAATGGTGAAACGGTCCGGGTAGGGCAGATATCATGGTTTTCAGGCCTTGACGTGGATATTTCCGAATACGGGGATGCGATCGACACGCTTCAGCGCCAGGGGAAAACCGTGGTCATGGCCACAAAAAACGATGTGCCCATGGGGCTTGTGGCCGTGGCGGACACGGTCAAGGACGATGCCCGGGAAATGGTCGATGCCCTCCACAAATACGGCCTCAAGGTCACCATGCTCACCGGCGACAACCGGAACACGGCAGCAGCCATTGCCGAAGAGTTGGGCATCGACGATGTCTTTGCAGAAATCCGCCCCGAGCAAAAGGCGGATAAAATAAAGGAGCTCCAATCCGGCGGCCGGCGCGTCGGCATGGTGGGGGACGGCATCAACGACGCCCCGGCCCTGGCCGTTGCCGACGTGGGCTTCGCCATTGGCAGCGGGACCGATGTCGCCATTGAAACCGGTGACGTGGTGCTTGCGGGGGCAAGTCTTTCCACGGTGGTCAAGGCGCTTCATGTGAGCAGGAAAACCATGCGCACGGTGAGGCAGAACCTGTTCTGGGCCTTTTGCTACAACACGCTTTTGATCCCGGTGGCCGCCGGCATCCTGTATCCCTTTGCATGGGCGCCGGCAATGCTGGGCGAGCTCAACCCCATGCTCGCCGCTGTGGCCATGTCCTTGAGCAGCATATCGGTGGTGACCAACAGCCTGCTGCTTTACCGGGCCAAATTGCAATGATCCGGCGTTATGCCGGGCAGCTCGAAGCCCTTTACCGTGAAAAGAACCGGCGGTGCTACGTGGACCCGGACCCCCTGTGCGCGCTTTACCGGTACCAGGACCCCCTGGACCGTGAAATCGCGGGCATTATTGCCGCATCCCTTGCATATGGCAATGTCCGGCAGATTCTCAAAAGCGTGGATGCCGTGCTCGGTAAAATGGGGCCGAGCCCCCGGGATTACATTGAAAAAGCCAGGCATCGTGATTTTCTGGCGGATTTCAACGGCTTTGTCCACCGGTTTGCAACAGGTGCTCATCTTTCTGCCATGCTCTCCGGCATCCGGGCGGCCATAGCCGGGCACGGTTCTCTCATGGCCTGCTTCGAGGCAGGCCATACCGCCGCGGACAAAACATATCTTCCCGTGATTGCCGCTTTTGCCGAAGCCCTGCGCAACGGCGCCCCGTCCGACCCCGGCCACCTGCTGCCCATTGTTTCCAGGGGGAGCGCCTGCAAGCGCCTCAACCTGTTTCTGCGCTGGATGGTCCGGAAAGACGAGGTCGATCCCGGCGACTGGGATGCGTTATGCCCCGCCAGGCTCATCATTCCTTTGGATGTGCATATGCACCGGGTATGCATGGCGCTGGGCTTTACCGCCCGGAAACAGCCAAACATGAAAACCGCCCTTGACATTACGGCCGCGTTTTCCAGCATCGCCCCGGACGACCCGGTGCGCTATGATTTTGTGCTGACCCGACGGGGCATCCGGAAAGAAGACGCTTTTTATTCGTTCTGCTGAGCCCTGAGCGCGTATTTCCGCTTGACTCCGTTGGAAAGCGCTGGTATGGAGTGTGGTCAATCACACCGTGTAAAATGGGGATGTAGCTCAGATGGGAGAGCGCGGCGTTCGCAATGCCGAGGTCAGGGGTTCGATCCCCCTCATCTCCACCAGCCTTTGAAAAACACCTATCCATTATAATGATAAACAGCAATGGATGCTTACTGCAGAAGAGATGCGATTTAAATGTGACGGCTTTGAAAAAAAAGTCCGATAACTGCGTTGCGCACAACATTTTAAGAAACTCACGTACGGCTAAGTGGTCGATGGCATAAATACAGTGACGCACCGAGATGGTCGAGGCGCCCGTCCCGCAAGGCGCGAGAAGCGAGAATACCGGGCGTATTTGAGCGCCGAGCAACGCCGCCGGGACGGGATGCATCGACC
>SKZX01000096.1 GCA_007127175.1 Desulfobacterales bacterium | reverse complement strand
TTTTGATCCCCCGGGGAAGCGTCTTCAGCAGTTCGGCGGTCACCAGCTTTTCGGTCACGCCCATGTCACGGGCAACGAGATCCAGGGTCCTGTTTCCGTGCTTTTCAAAAAAGAAATGGACCAGATCCGTGTAAATGGCTTTGAAATAGGGGGTTTTACGGAAGTGCAGCCAGAAATCGAACCCGATGTCAATAACGTCTGCAACATCGACGGGGTCCACCATCGTGAGATATTCCGACAATTTTCTTTTTGAAACGGAGGCCCATATATCATCCCCTATTTCAGCGATACGGTCGCGGTCAAAATAGGCGTTCAGGGATTTTTCACTGCGCCGTATGGTATTGCCGAGGCTTTTTTCAATGTAGTTTTTCACGGTTTTTTCAACCGCGACCTCCAGAGGGTGCATGGTCTTGTTGACGGCGAATTTGCCGATCTTGATCAGGGAGGCAAGGCCCGGTACTTTCTGGGCAAAAATGTTTTCCGTCAGCAGGTATTCCTTGATGCCGGTGAACAGCACTTCTGAAACCTGCTGGGAATAGGCCGCGCTGTTGACCATGTGGCGGATGAAATCCTGCCGGTATTTTTCCTGGCTTCCGATTTTTTCCACCATATCGTCATAGGGCTTTCGGGGGATGATGGCTTCCAGGGTGGTGGTATCGTTGTGCGGGGAGGACAAAACCCGCCGGCTCATTTCACCGGCCAGTTCCCTGACCTCTGCCGGTATGGGCAAATCGACCGCGTTTCGTTCAATGATGGCAGCAACCTCTTCCGGGGTGATGATTTCCCGCAGGGTGATGGTTTTGATCCATTGAAAGAACGCGGCTGTTTCTTCGCGGATGGCCTTCTGGAGGGGCTTGGCCTTGAAACGGTTCAATTCGTGTCGGACGTGCGCTTCCAGGAGGTTTTCAAGTGTATTGGCCATTTATCAACCCTGTTCAGACCGTTTCGGGGGAGGTTTCCGTCAACAGGACACCGCATATTAACTGAAACCAGATATATATCAGGATGCCTGGGGTGTAAAGCGCATTCAGCCGCTCGTCAGACTGCGCTTTGCCCTCAAATCCGAACTGAACGTTTTCAGCTTTTATGATTTTGCCACATAAACGGTTTTGACGTTGGTGAATTCCCGGGCACTGTAGATATTGAGTTCCCGGCCGTAGCCCGACAGCCTGATTCCGCCGAAGGGGAGGCGGGGGTCTGATTTGACGAAATCGTTTACAAAGCAGCTGCCCGCGTAGATTTTTTCACGGGCGATCCACTCTCCTTTTTGTGCATCACGGGTAAATACGGCGGCGCCCAGCCCATATGGGGAGTCGTTTGCCATGTCAATGGCCTCTTCTTCGCTTTGGGCCTTGATAACGGCGGCCACGGGGCCGAAGGTTTCCTCAGTGAAAACCGGCATGTCCCGGGTAACGCCTGCAAGAACGGTGGGGGGGTAAAAAAATCCGTCCCCCTGGGCCATTGTTCCCCCAAGGAGGATGCGCGCGCCTTTTTCTGCGCTGTCGGTTACCTGCCGGTGCAGGTTGTCGCGCAGGTCCGCGCGCGCCTGGGGGCCGATGTCCGGGTCGTCCAGGGGGTTCCCCATAGTTTTGGATTGCATCGCCCGGATAAACCGGTTGACAAATTTGTCATATATTTTTTCGCAGACAATGAACCGTTTTGCAGAGATGCACGTCTGGCCGCTGTTTAAAAGCCGTGATGCCGCGCATTTTTCCGCGGCCGCATCCAGGTCCGCGTCCTCCAGGATGATATAGGGGTCGCTGCCGCCCAGTTCCATGACCGTTTTTTTAAGGGCCGCACCTGACTGGGAAGCCACTGCCCTGCCTGCCTCGACGCTGCCTGTCAACGTTGCCGCCTTAACGGCGGGGTGTTCTATAACCTGCCCGGCCTTGTGCCTTGTAATGATCAGCGATCGGAAAAGATCTTCGGGAAAAGCCGCGTCTTTGAAGATCTGCTCGATGGCCAGGGAGCAGCCGGTTACGTTTTCGGCATGTTTCAGCACGATGCCGTTGCCGGCCATGAGGGCGCCCGCAGCAAACCGGAAAACCTGCCAGAAGGGGAAGTTCCAGGGCATGACGGCGAATATGACGCCAAGGGGCGCATAATGGATAAAGCTTTTTTCGGCGTCTGTTTCAACACGCTCATCCTGGAGAAAAACCGGGGCATTGTCCGCGTAATACGTGCAGACCCAGGCGCATTTTTCCGCTTCGGCCCGGCCCTGTGAAACGGGTTTGCCCATTTCCTCGGCCATGAGTCGGCTGTACGCATTTGCCTTTTCCTTTAGAATTGCGGCTGCATGGCGCAGTTTTTGGCCGCGCTCGGAAAAACCCCACTCCATCCATTGCTTCTGTGCGGCATCGGCCTTGTCCAGTAAGCGGGCAATGGCGGCATCATCGTGCGCATCATAGGTGCGGATGATTTTCCCGGTGGCGGGGTTTACAGACTCCAATTGCAGCGGGGGTGATGTGTTCATGGCGGATCATTCTTCCCGTTTTTCAATGTCTTCCTCGAGCGCGTCGAAAACCATGCTGTGGTATTCGATGTCAAACCAGTCCCGGAAGGTTTCCAGGGTGATGTTTTTGGGCCACAAGGATTCGTCGGCCACCCATTCCTCGATCTCGGCGAAAAACAATACTTTGAAATTGTTTTCAATGATGGAGACCGCTTCTTCCCGCCCCCGGCATTCCGGCACCAGGATGACGGTGTTTTCTTCTCGCACATCCGGCAGGGAAACAGGATTGCCCGGGTCATGGGTGTTGATCCAGTCCACCAGCGGTTGTTTGCCCTTGATGATGATCGCCTCTCTGTTGATTAGAAACATTTTTCTCCCTTTTTGTCTGAGTTGTTTTCCGGCGCAGTCAGGTCCGTCAAACGGCAGCGGAGGGTTACGCCGCGGGTGCCAGGTGCAGCAGGATGCCGGTAAAATGCGGTGCGCCTGGTTGTGTGCGGGCATTGTTTTTGTCCAGGTGTTTTTTGTATCAGGGTATTCAAATATCCCGGTATTTCAATCGGCCAGCTTGAACCGATGCGTTTCATCATTAAATGACTCTATTGAAGAAAGAGGTAATTGTAAAGTCCCGGTTTATATCTTTGGCGGGTTTGTGGCATTGCGGCTGATCATGTGGGTGATCGTTATTTGCGCCAATGCGCTATTTTGATTGCCAAGGTTTACATGCGGGGCGATTTTTGGTATAAACCCCCATATCAAAAGCCATTTTCTTTCCTTCCGTTTTTTTTCGCATACGCTTCACACACGTATTCAGGAGGTGTCATTATGAAAAAAGCCCTGCTCCTCGTTCTTGCCGCCATCGTTGCCTATCTTGCTTTCTGGCCCGTACCCGTGGACCCGGTGGCGTGGGATGCGCCCCCGGCCCCGGCGCTTGAAGGCCCTTATGAAAAAAATGACGCGCTGGCCGCTGTCAGGCGCATTGCCCAGGGCGTGGGCGTCGGCCCAGAGGATGTGGTCGTTGACGCGGAAGGGCGCGTCTATACCGGGTATGAAGACGGAAGGGTCGTGCGTTTTGACATGGACGGCGCCAATCCCGAGCTGGTGGCGGATACCGGCGGAAGGCCCCTGGGACTGGTGTTTGACAACCAAGGGCGCTTGATCGTGGCCGACGGGTACAAGGGGCTGCTCCGGGTCGACGAAAACGGCCGGATAGAAGTCTTGACGACGGGTGTGGACGGGGTGCCCTTTGGGTTCACCAACAATGCGGATGTCGCCGCGGACGGCAGGATTTATTTTTCAGACGCTTCCAGCCGTTTCGGCCCGGAAATGCTGGCTATCGACGATATTATCGAGCACGGCGGCCACGGCCGCCTGCTCCGGTATGACCCGGAAACAAAAAATACAGAGGTGCTGCTGGCCGGCCTCCAGTTCGCCAACGGTGTGGCGGTGGCCCCGGACCAGCAATCGGTGCTGGTGGCGGAAACCGGCAACTATACCATCATCCGGTATTGGATCGAAGGTGAGCGCGCCGGGGAGCATGAGCTGTTTTATGACAACCTTCCCGGTATTCCGGACAATATCTCCAGCAATGGCCGTG
>SKZX01000322.1 GCA_007127175.1 Desulfobacterales bacterium | reverse complement strand
ACCCTGCTGAACCAGATGTTCGTTGAAAAAGTGGACCAATACGACTTTTTGGACCCGTTTGCGGCTGAGTTCCGGTATTCGGCCGGAAAGGTTGAATATACCGGTGAAGCGGGCCTTGCGGTGCTGGTGAAAGCCATATCCGAGTGTGTTGCTGAAATCGCTCAGCGCAATGATTTAACAGTATTCCTTCACCAGGAACTGTACCCCTGGCGGAATAAATTCGCCAACGAGGTTCTTGAGTTCGATCTTCGCTTGTAAATGGGCAGCTCTTTAGAAGCTGCTTCAAAAAGCCTGAAGAAAGGGTGAACAGAGCTAATCAGACAGGATTTTTTATGGTACCGACAATTTTGATTATAGATGATGATCAGGCGCTGCTTCGTTTGATGGAAAAGGAACTGGGAGAATATGCCGATTTTTTTTCCGTTGTGACAGCGGGAGACGGGCAGGCGGCATTGAATGTGCTTTCCGATTCGGATATCTCGATTGTCCTGTCGGATTTGCGCATGCCGGGCATTGACGGTTTTGAGATGTTGAGTTTCATTTTGAAGCTCTACCCGGATATCCCTGTCATGGCCATGACGGCTTATGACAGGCCCAAAACCAGAGATGTGGTGATGAAAAGCGGGGCTGCGGAGTACCTGACCAAACCGGTTGACGGGATCTTGCTTTTCCGTCACATCATGAAGCTTCTGAAAAAAAAGGAGGAGGGGGGAAGCCTTAACAGGGTGTCCCTTGACACCTATTTGCAGCTCGTTGAAATGGAGGAGCAGACATGCACCCTTCGAATCCGGAGTAAAAAAGGGATCAGGAGCGGCGTCCTGTTTTTCAGGAAGGGGCAGTTGATGGATGCCCGCATAGGGAACCGTAAGGGGCTTGAAGCGGCATACGAGATATTGTCATGGTCCGGTGTCTCATTGTCCATTGAAAACAGTTGCCCCATTTCAGAAAAACTGATCGAAGGTGAACTTCAGGCAATACTGCTGGATGCAATGCGCTCCAAGGATGAAAATGGAGATGTTGATTCCGCCGCAGGCATTCAAAACGGCAAAGAACCGCCCGGCAAGGTGGAAGCCGTTTCACGCCCGGGTGCGGGGTCGCCATCCGCTGCAGTAGAAAATAAACCCGCCGTCAATGCGAAGGCGATGCCATCAGGGGCGCAGTCGCCAAAAATCAAGGCGCCGGAAGAAAAATTGTCGCCGGTTAAAGCCGCCGAGAAGAAGCTTGTGGCTGCCATGGGGGGAGAAAACGGGATCCTCGATGTTTACAGTGATCCCGAATCGGCCGCATTGATCGCCCGGGTTGAAAGCCTGGGACAATTATTTGAATCCGGCGTGTTGAATGTGATATATATCAACAAGGTCGACCGGCAGGTCCTTGTTGTCCCGGATGAGGAAAATGTGGTGGTCATGCTTGAAAAGGGCCTGCCCCGTGAAGGGCTGATCGCTGCGCTTTCATAAGCCGCTTGCCTGGTTTTCCTTTCAAGGGGTCCATTCTTTCAGCGTGCAATAAAAGTAGCGGGAATTTAAATGAAAGATATCTTCAAAGATCTTGTCAGCATAGAAGGGGTTCACGGTGCAATTGTACTGGATCCGGCGGGCGCGGTGGTCGCTAAACGGTTTTCGGACCAGTATCTCCGGGACACCACGGCCGTTGAAGCATTTGGGTGGGAGCCGCTTCTTACTGAACTGGGCGAGCTCACCGAGGCGGATTTTGTGTTTGACCAGGGCCGGATATATCTGCGCAAGCTTCAGGCGGGGTTTCTGTTGGTGATCATGGATGATATCGCACCGATTGCCATGGTCCGCCTGAACTGCGAGATCCTGATGCCCGAACTGGATACCATGAAAGCGTTCAGCAGCAGGATTGGCCGTATTTTCAAGAAAAAAATTTTTTGATGGGTGAATCCGAATTGTTTCAATGGTGCTGATCGGCTTCTGCGTACACATGCTCCTGCATATCTCCACAACCGTCCACTGTTTGTGTCACATACCCGCAAAACTGCTAACCGCTGATGGTTTGGCGTTTTGTGGCGGCTTTTGAACCGGCGATATCAAACGGGCGGATGACGCCCCGATTTAGAAGAAGGATTTACAGATTATGGAAACACTGTCCGAACAATCCGATCTGCAATCAAAAATAAAGGCCGCCGAGGCTTATGAGTCCCACGGCCTGTTCGATGAAGCCGTTGCCCTTTACCAGTCGATTCTCGCCGAATACCACGACATGGATGCACAGAAAAGGGCTGATATCGAATCGAAGGTCAAAGAACTCGGCCAGGAAATGGATGAGCTTGAGCACGAAGCGCCCCAGGACCTTTCTTCGCGGGATGTCACCCATATAAAGTCGGGGCTTGCTTTGGGCGAAAGTGCGCCTGAAACGTTCGACAGCGCTTCGGCGTTCAAGGAACTGGGCCTTTACAAGGAGGCCATCGATGAATACCGGAAACTCTTTGGCATGGATTTTCCGGTAAAGGATTTTCTACCGGACCTGATTGAATGCCTGTTTACCGTCTTCCAACCGGAAAAGGTCATTGAGTGGGTCAACCAGACGATCGGTGAATTCAACCTTGAAAAAGATGCGGAGACCATCGTACGCTATCAGTTGGGAGAATCCCTTGAACAGCGCGACTACAAGGAACTGGCGGTAAACAGCTTTGAAACGGTCCAGAAGATCGACCCCGTATACCCGAAGATCAAGGAGAAAATCCATGCGACCGAGCCGGGAAAACGCTATGAGTCCCGATACGATTACCTGCTTCGAAATGAGATCGTGACAACCGACCAGCTTCAGAAGGCTTTGGGCATATCCAAGAAGAGCCGGAAAAGCGTTGAACATGTGCTCATGAGCCAGTTCAAGATTTCCAAGGAGGAAATCGGGAAATCCTTATCGGCATACTATAATTGCCCGTTCAAGACCTTTGACCCTGCAATGGGCGTGCCCTACGAACTGCTTGCAAACCTCAAAAAGCCGTTTCTGCTGCAGGACCTCTGGGTGCCGTTGCACTGGGAAATCGATTATATTGAAATTCTCTTAGACGACCCCAAGGACCTGAGAAAACTGGACCATGCCAAGGCCCTGTTCAATACAAACAAGTTTACATTTTCAGTCGGCATCAAGGAAGATATCGAAGCCGTCATCAACCACTTTTTTGCCGGCAAAAAGAAAACAGCCGCAGGCGGCCCTGCGCCGCCAGTAATGGATGAGCTCCCTGAAATCGCCTTTGAGGAAGACGAGGAGGAAGACGACGACGATGTCGCTGATGTCTATGACGAATCCTCCAGCAAAGTCGTCAGGTTGGTCGACCAGGTATTGATTACGGCATACCGGAAAAACGCATCCGACATCCATATAGAGCCTTGCGGCATCGCCAAGCGCACCAAGGTGCGCTTCCGCATTGACGGCGTTTGTCAGGACTTCACGGAAGTGCCCAACACTTTTGCCAATGCCATCCTGTCCAGGATTAAAATCATGTCCAACCTGGACATATCGGAGCGGCGCCTGCCCCAGGACGGCAAGATCAAGTTCCGGCGCAGGGGCATACCCCAGTTTGAACTGCGGGTGGCGACGGTGCCGACGACCGGCGGTCTTGAAGATGTCGTCATGCGCATCCTGGCCGCATCCGGCGCCATGAAAATCGACGATATGGGGTTGACCGAACGGAACCTGAAGGTATTGAAGCAATCCATTGCCAAGCCTTACGGGCTGGTCCTGTGCGTGGGGCCCACCGGTTCCGGTAAAACCACAACCCTGCACTCCGCTTTGGGCGCCATCAACACGCCGGAGCGTAAAATCTGGACGGCTGAAGACCCGGTTGAAATCACCCAGCAGGGGCTGCGCCAGGTTGAGACGCACAATAAAATCGGGCTGGATTTCGCCCGGATCATGCGCTCATTTCTGCGGGCCGACCCGGATGTCATCATGGTCGGCGAAATGAGGGACTACGAGACCGCTTCCATCGGCATTGAGGCATCCCTTACCGGTCACCTTGTTTTTTCGACGCTCCACACCAACTCTGCCCCTGAAACCGTCACCCGCCTGCTGGACATGGGGCTCAACCCCCTGAACTTCTCCGATGCGTTCATCTGCGTGCTGGCGCAGCGGCTGCTCCGGCGGCTCTGTAAAAAGTGCAGAAAAGAGTATAACCCTTCCAAAGAAGAGTACGATGATATCGTGGACGCCTTTCATTCGGACAAGTTTGAGGACCTGGGAATCAAATATTCAAGCGAGTTGAAGCTCTTCGCCCCGGTCGGCTGCGAACAGTGCAACGGCACGGGGTATAAAGGGCGGCTGGGCATCCATGAAATGATGGAAGGAACCCCGGAGATCAAACGGATGATTAAAAAACAGGCCAGCGCGGAAGAGATGTTCATCCAGGCGAGCAGCCAGGGCATGACCACCCTGATGCAGGACGGCGTTATGAAGGTGTTTCAGGGGTTGACCGATATGGCCGAAGTCCGCCGCGTATGCATTGTTTAGAGGTCCGTCCGCATTGCGGCAATTGAAATGTTTGGTGCATCGGCTGGCGATCGGTTTTGTCGAACGGGGGCGCCTGTTGTCCGGGCTGCTGAAACGGGTGCCCTGCCATGCATCGCAAATAATAGGCGCCAGGTAATGGATTTTTTGCGTTTATTCAAAAAATATTGGCCTTCCGGTGCGTTGCGCAAACAAGCGAAACGCGCCCCTGAGCCGCTTGGCGGCAGCAATGCGGAAAAAATGGATCAGCGCGCCTTTTCACGGCACTGGGTGTCTTTCCCCGTGATCGTTTCCTGGGCCGGGGATTTTCAAAGCGGGGAAAGCCGGGAAAAAACCGTGCTTCAGGATATATCGGGTGGCGGGGCCCTGTTTGTTTCCAAACATCCCGGAAATTATTATCCCGGCCAGCTGCTGACGATTGCCATTATGCTCGACGGGACCCATGAAGTGAGGGCGCGGATCATGACCGAGGCGACCGTTGTACGGATTAGTCATGATATAAAACCGGATCCGCATTCCCCTGATCCGAAAACAGCCAGGATTGCCGTTCAGTTTGACTGGTCTTTTGAATTTGAACGGATTGACAACCATGATCGTGGGTCAATTGGATGAAGCCGGGTTTCCGAAGCACCTATAATTCATTTTCAGGAAAAATTCTCGTGGCTTTGGGGTTGATGGCCCTTCTGCCCTATCTGCTGGTGATTTACCTTTTTTTCCATGAACGCATCACTCCCTCTGAAACCGTTTACCTGTTTTCCTTTCTGGCGCTTTTTTCAATCTTTACCGGCTTTGCGCTGCTGCGCAGATCCGCCGGTCAGATCGAGCTGCTGTGCGAGGAGATCCGCAGTGCCACGTCCGGCGATAAAAAAGAGCCCCTCCAGATCCCGGATGACAGCGAGCTCGCCGAAATTGCCCGGCATTTCAACGTGATGACCAGAAAGCTCGACGACATGAACCGCAAAAACCAGGAGCAGGCTACCCAGCTCATGGTGTATGCGCGGGACCTGTCGCTTTCCTACCAGCGCAGCAAGCGGGAGGAGGAGCTCAGAAACCGGATCAGCCGCTACGTGGGAAACAACCTGGTGGAAAAGCTCATCGACCTCAAAGACGGCGTTTTTCTTGAAACCGAAAGAAACACCGTAACCGTTCTGTTTGCCGATATCCGTTCCTTTACGGCCATTGCCGAGCGGATGGCGGCCGAGGAAGTCGTCTCCATGCTCAACGAGTATTTTTCCATCATGGTGGACATTATTTTCAAAAACAACGGCCTGCTGGACAAATTCGTGGGGGACCAGCTCATTGCCGTGTTCGGCCTGGTGGAAGCAGAGGGCAACCACCCGGACAATGCCATCCGCGCCGCACTCGAGATGACCGCGGCAACGCAGAAACTCGGGCAGGCAAGGCAGGCCAGGGGGTTGGAGGTGTTTGAGGCCGGCATCGGGATCAACACCGGGGCTGCGATCATCGGCAACATCGGCTCAGAAAACCGCATGGACTACACGGTCATCGGGGACTGCGTCAACATTGCCGCCCGCCTGGAGCAGATGGCCAAAGGCGGGGAAATCATCGTGGGCGAGATGACCTACCTCCGGCATACGGGCAACTTTCATTTTGATAGCCGCGGCGAGGTTTACGTGAAAAACAAGCTGGAGCCCGTCATCTGTTACAACGTGCTGGGCTATGCAAAGGGCAATGTGGCGGAAGTGCATGGGAATCGAACCCACCCGGGACGGTTTTAACGCCCCACACCGGATTTGAAGTCCGGGAGCCCCACCAGTGAGCTGCGCACTTCCGTTTTTCACACCGGTTGGAAAAAATAACGTTTATTTAATAACAGGTCAAGCTTTTTAGGGGAAATGCCCAAATGATCAATGAAAGCAGGCTGAAAGACCTTTTTGAGCGCCTGGTGCGCATAGACAGCGTATCCCGGCGGGAGGGCGCCGTGTCCAGGGAGATCCGCACCCTTCTGGAAGCCATGGGGGCGGATATTTATATCGACGGCAGCGGCCGCCATACCGGGAGCGAAACCGGCAACCTCATTGCAAAGTTCAAGGGGAACCGCGATGCGCCCCCCCTTTTTCTCAACGCCCACATGGATACGGTCGAACCCGGGGAAGGCATAACGCCTGAATTCAAAAACGGCGTTTTTACGAGCGATGGCACCACCATACTGGGAGCGGATGACAAGAGCGCAATCGCCATCATCATTGAAGCCATGCGGGTGGTCCGCGAAAACGACCTGCCCCACGGCCCCATCGAGGTGGTCCTGACCACGTGCGAGGAAATCGGGCTTCTGGGGGCGAAGTTCCTTGATCGCTCGCTCCTGGACGCCGCTTACGGCTACGCGCTGGACACGTTCGACACCGCCTCCATCATTACCCGGGCGCCCGCGGCCAATCATTTCCAGTTTACGGTGCACGGCCGGTCCGCCCATGCCGGGGCCGAGCCGGAAAAAGGCATCAATGCCATATCCATTGCCGCAAGGGCCATCGCCGGGCTGACACTGGGCCGTATCGATACGGAGACCACCTGCAACATCGGTTTTATTGAATGCGCCGGGGCCACGAATATCGTCCCGGAAGCGGTGTGTGTCAAGGGGGAGGCCCGGAGTCACGATGCGTCAAAGCTCGAGCAGGTGACCGGCGGCATCGTGTCCGCTTTTGAACGGGCAATCAGGGACTGCCCGGAAAAAGACGATATCGCCGGCCTGCCCCGGTTGGAATCGGTGATTGAAAACCAGTTTCCCAACACCTTCATCCCCGAGGACCACCCGGTGGTGGTGATCGCGAAAAAGGCAGCGCAAAACCTGGGCCGAGAGCTGGTTTCCAAAAAAACCGGGGGTGGCTCGGACGCCAATATCTTTTTTTCCAAAAACATCGTCACCGGCGTCATCGGCACGGGCATGCGCGATGCCCACACGGTGCGCGAAAATATCAGCCTGGCGGACATGGTGAAGACCGTCGCCCTACTGGTTGAAATCATGGGCGTCCACGCCGGGCAGGAAGATGAAATACCCTCATGATTGCTTATTTTGACTGTTTTTCCGGAATCAGCGGGGACATGACCCTGGGGGCGCTGGTGGACCTGGGCATATCCACCGAATGGCTGGAGGACCACCTGAAGGCCGCCCTGGGGATAACCGGCTTTGAAATACACGCCCAAACAGTGCAGCGGGGGGGCATCAGCGGGAAAAAGGTCGACGTGGTTATATCCCATACGAAAGCCCGCGATTACGCCCACATCCGGAAACTCATCGAAAACAGTACCCTTTCCGGGCCGGCCGCGCAAAACAGCCTTGCCATGTTCAGAAAAATTGCCGAAGCCGAAGCCGCCATCCACGGGTGCCCTATAGACGCGGTGCACTTTCACGAACTGGGCGGCGTGGATGCCATCGTGGACATGGTCGGTGCGGCCGTTTGCATCGAGAAACTGGGTATAGAAACGGTGGTGTCATCCAGGATCGCCCTGGGCTCCGGCATGGTCGAATGCGCCCACGGCCGGCTTCCGGTGCCCGCCCCGGCCACGCTGTCCATCCTTTCAGGCATACCCGTCTACGGCACCGGCATCGGCTGTGAACTGGTGACCCCCACGGGTGCGGCCATTATCGCGGTGCTTGCCGCGGCCTTCGAGCCGGTGCCCGACATGGTGGTCGAAAACACCGGCTACGGCGCAGGCGGCCGCGATCTGCCGCAGCAGCCCAATCTGCTGCGGGTTGTAACCGGTCACCCTCAAAGGGTTTTGTCTGAACACGTGGAAGTCGTTGAAACCGCCATCGACGACATGAACCCCGAAGTGTTCGGCTATCTCGTGGACCGGCTCTTTGGCGCGGGCGCGCTCGATGTCTGCCTTTTTCCGGTATACATGAAAAAGAACCGTCCCGGCACCCTGCTGCAGGTGCTGTGCTCCCGGGCCAAGCTGCCGGAGATCAGCCGCATGGTCTTAAACGAAACCAGTGCCGCAGGCCTGCGGCATTACAGCGTGGGCCGGCGGGTTCTTGAGCGGAAACCGGTCCTTGTCGCTACGCCGTTCGGCCGCGTCCAGGCCAAGCAGGTCACCGCGCCGGACGGTAAAAAGCGGATCACGCCGGAATTTGAAGATTGCAAGCGGATCGCGCTGTCAGCGGGGGTGCCCATTCAGGCGGTATATGAGGCGGTGATCCGCCACAGCGAAGAAGGTGCTGTTTAACTTAACCCTGTCCTGAAAAAGGGGCGCATATGGCGGGACGGAAAAGGCGGCGGCGGGGCGACCCCAACGAATCAGAAACAGCGGGGAAAGACAGGGGGGTGCGCCTGTTTGTCGCCATTGAGCTGCCCGTACCTGTGAAGGACGCCCTGGCCCGGCTTCAGGCGGACATCAGGGAAACGGGCCTTGCCGCAAAATGGACCCGGGTGGATAATATCCACCTGACGCTCAAATTTCTTGGCAATACGCCCGTGTCGGCCGTCAACGATATCGGGGCGCAGCTTTCGGCGTCAACTGCCGGTTTTTCCCCTGTAAGGCTTAATGCCGCGGGTTTGTCGGTTTTCCCGAGCGTCCGGCGGCCCCGGGTGATGTGGACCGGGCTCCAGGGGGAGACCGAACGGCTCTCGCGCCTGCAGCAGCAGGTGGAAAATCACCTGGCGGCCATCGGTTTTGAAAAAGAGGGAAGGGCGTTCACGGCGCACCTGACCCTAGCCCGGTTCAATGAAAGGGTCGACCCGGAGCATGTCATTTCCGCGATTGCGGATTATGGCCGCTTTGCCTCCGGATTTTTTTCAGCAGATGCCGTCTGCCTGTTTGAAAGCCGGTTGACGCCCCGGGGGCCGGTCTATACCCGTCTTCAGTCCCATCTGCTGGCAGGCGGGGCGTAAGCCGACCGCATGAATCATGGTTTAAAAAAACAGCGGAAAATGATAGAATTTAATTTTGACAGTATCGTAAAAAGTCGGTTTCAGACGACTTCGTAAAAAGTTCAAGAGCAAGGCTTGCGCGATTTTCGAAGAATTGAGCGTACTTAGCGTACGTGAATTTCTTCGGAAATCGCGCGTAACGCAGCTATTGGACTTTTTGCGAAGTCGTCAATTTTGACGGTTTCAGCAGGCGTTATGCGCCGCAAATGCTGCGGGCAATTGACGGGGCGGGCGCTTTCAGGATAAAACAACCATAAACAACAAAGCCAGTCGGAGGTAGGGGTAAATGAACAAACCCGTGATGGATAAGGAAAAAGCGGTTCAGGCGGCCATGGGGCAGATTGAACGGCAGTTCGGCAAAGGCGCGGTCATGAAGCTGGGCAGCAATGAAATCATCGATATCCCTGCCATCCCGACCGGTTCGCTCGCATTGGATCTTGCCCTGGGCGTGGGGGGATTGCCTCGGGGAAGGATCACGGAAATATACGGTCCGGAAGCATCCGGTAAGACGACCCTTGCCCTGCATGCCGTTGCCGAAGCCCAGAAGCAGGGGGGCATTGCCGCTTTTATCGACGCCGAGCACGCGCTGGATACGGCGTATGCCCGAAAGATGGGCGTCAATGTCGATGAGCTGCTTGTTTCGCAGCCAGACACCGGTGAGCAGGCCCTGGAGATCGCCGACATGCTGGTCAGGAGCGGCGCCATCGACATCCTGGTCATCGATTCGGTGGCCGCACTCGTGCCGAGGGCTGAAATCGAAGGGGAGATGGGGGATTCCCACATGGGGCTCCAGGCCCGGCTCATGTCCCAGGCGCTGCGGAAGCTGACCGGCTCTATCAGCAAAACGATGACTTCACTGATCTTCATCAACCAGATCCGCATGAAAATCGGTGTGGTGTTCGGCAACCCGGAAACCACGACCGGCGGCAACGCTCTCAAGTTTTATGCCACGGTGCGGATCGAGGTCCGGCGCACCGGCGCCATTAAGGAGAACCAGGACACCGTGGGCAGTCGGACACGGGCCAAGGTGGTGAAAAACAAGGTGGCCCCGCCTTTCAAGGAAGCGGAGTTCGACATCATGTACGGCGAGGGCATATCATCCACCGGCGACCTGCTCGATGTCGGCGTCAAGGCCGAAGTGATCGACAAGAGCGGCTCCTGGTATTCCTACCAGGGAGAAAGAATCGGCCAGGGACGCGAAAATGTTAAAAAATTCTTCAATGAGCATCCGGATTTTTACGAGAACCTGAAGGCAAAAGTGAAAGAGGCAATCGGCATGACCGCTGCGGGCAAGGCGCAAGCTGTGCCTGAAGATGCGGCCGATGAGCAGGCGGCAGCGGAAAGCAAATAATCAAATTCGGCCGGGCCGCTGCGGCTGTCGGCGAAGCCGGGCGCCGCTGCTTTTTCAAGGCGCCAAACCGGCTGCTTTATTTCAGGGGAGAAAATGATGACAGGAAACGAAATCAGAAAGCTGTTTTTTGATTTTTTCAGAAAAAATGACCATCAGATTGTCCGGAGTTCTTCGCTGATACCCCATGACGACCCGACCCTCCTTTTTACGAATGCCGGAATGGTTCAGTTCAAAAGGGTGTTCCTGGGCGAGGAAAAACGGGATTACAGGACGGCGGCAACCTCTCAGAAATGCCTGCGGGCCGGCGGCAAGCACAATGATCTCGAAAATGTCGGGTATACGGCGCGCCACCACACCTTTTTCGAGATGCTGGGCAATTTTTCCTTTGGCGACTATTTCAAGGAAAAGGCTATCCGCTACGCCTGGGATTTCCTGGTCGCCGAAATGATGCTCCCGCCTGAAAAGCTATGGGTTTCCATATACTTAGACGATGACGAGGCCCATGATATATGGGCGAAGCAAATCGGCGTGCCCGAAGACCGGATCGTCCGGCTGGGGGAAAAGGATAATTTCTGGTCCATGGGTGAAACCGGCCCCTGCGGTCCCTGCACGGAGATCCTCATCGACCGGGGCGCGGCATTCGGCTGCGATTCGCCGGACTGCGCCGTGGGGTGCGAGTGCGACCGCTACCTGGAGCTCTGGAACCTGGTGTTCATGCAGTACAACAGGGACGCCGACGGCACTATGAATCCCCTGCCGAGACCGAGCATCGACACGGGCATGGGCCTTGAGCGCATCGCCTCGGTGGTGCAGGGGGTGCCGACCAATTATGATTCCGACCTGTTTGTTCCCATTATTCAAACCATTGAAACGCTCAGCGGGCGCAAGGCGAAAGACAGCCGGAAGGCCGACGTGGCCATGAAGGTCATTGCCGATCACAGCCGGGCGGCGGCTTTTCTGATCGGCGACGGCGTGCTGCCGTCGAACGAGGGCAGGGGCTATGTTCTGCGCCGCATCCTTCGCCGGGCCATCCGATACGGCAGGAGCCTGAACCTGACGGAACCCTTTCTCTACAAAGTGGTTGAGTCGGTCTTTTCAACCATGAAAGAAGGCTACCCCGATCTGGCAGAAGAAGCGCCGTTTATCACCAGCGTCTGTAAAAACGAGGAAATCCGGTTTTTTGAAACCCTGGACAACGGGCTCAAGCTCCTGGAGGAGACGCTCCGGCACATGGCAGCCCAGAACCTTTCGGTCGTGCCGGGGGACGTGATTTTTAAACTCTATGATACTTTCGGGTTCCCGGTCGACATTGTCCGGGACATGGTGCGGGAGAAAAACCTGGACATCGACATGGCGGGGTTTGAAGAAGCCATGGCGCAGCGCCGCGAACAGTCGCGCTCGGTCGCCGCATTTACGAGCATCAGCGACGCGTACCGGGAATTTTCTGCTGGTCTTTCGAACCTGCCTGAGTTTACGGGCCATAACAACCTTGAAGACGAATCGGAACTGCTGCTTGTGGTTGTTGACGGCAAAGCCGCAGCCAGTGCCGAGGCAGGGCAGGAGGTCGAGGTGGTGGCCGGGAAAACGCCGTTTTATGCCGAATCCGGCGGGCAGGTGGGAGACAGCGGCGCCATTTACGGGGACGGCTTTGAAATCGAGGTGCACGATACGTTTAAAGACCCGACCGGTCTGATCATCCACAAGGGGAAAGTGAAAACCGGTACCGTCACCCGGGGGAGCACCGTCCGGCTTTCGGTGGACGGGGAAAAGCGCAAGGCAACGGCAAACAACCACACGGCCACCCACCTGCTGCATTACGCCCTTCGCAAGGTACTGGGGGACCACGTGCGGCAGGCCGGCTCTTTTGTGGGCCCGGAGCGCATGCGGTTTGACTTTACCCATTTTTCACCGGTGTCCCAGGAGGAGCGCGAACGCATCGAGCGCATCGTCAATGCGCGCATACGGGAAAACGTGGCGGTCGAAACCCTTGAAATGGACGCGGAAGAAGCTTTCAGAAGCGGTGCTGTCGCCCTGTTCGAGGAAAAATACGGGGACCGGGTGCGCGTGGTGTCCCTTGAATCGTTTTCCCGGGAATTGTGCGGGGGGACCCATACCGACCGGACCGGCAGCATCGGCGTGTTCAAGATCCTCTCGGAAGCGGGCATCGCCTCGGGGGTTCGCCGCATTGAAGCACTGACCGGCGAGGCGGCCTTTGTTCATCTTCAGGATATGGACAGGATGCTCCACGATGCCGCAAAGCTGTTCAAGGACCGGCCAGAGGCCCTGCCCGGCCGGATCGAGGCCCTCCTGGCCGGCCACAAGAGCCTGGAAAAGACCCTGGAAAAGCTGAAGCTCAAGATGGCATCGGCTTCGGCCGGGCAGATCGGAGACGACATCCTCTCCATCAACGGGGTCAAGGTGATTGCAAAAACCGTTTCCGCGGAAAACCCGGGCGCTCTTCGGAACCTTGCGGACCGTTTCAGGGACACCCTCAAGTCGGGCATTGTGGTGCTCGGTGCCCCCAGCGGGGACAAGGCCATGCTGGTTGTTGTGGTGACCAAGGATCTGGCGGGCCGCTTCCATGCCGGAAACATTATCCGCGAGATCGCCCCAGAAGTCGGCGGCGGCGGGGGCGGGCGCCCGGACATGGCCCAGGCCGGCGGTTCCATGCCGGAAAACCTGGAAAAAGCCATTGAAAAAGCCCGGGAGCTTATACGTCAGGCGGCAGGCGAATAAGCGCCTATGGTCCCCACTTTTTGGGATCTGGCAGCCCCCCAGGGGACAGACTTCCAGTCTGTCTCCCGGGTCGAATCTCCTACCTCCAAGGGACAGACTTCCAGTCTGTCTCCCGGGTCGAAGCCCCTGCCCGCCCTTTTGTTAAAGGACAATTTCTCCCGTGTGTCACCGGGTGTTGCCCTTGCAACTGCAGGAGAACGCTGACATCTCCATGGCTTGCTTGAACGCGCCCTGTGATAAACGGCAAAGCCACAGGGCGCCTGTCGCCTGTCCGCGCTTCGCCAGGAGCTGTCAGCAACCCCCTGCAATTGTTGCTGCGGGCAACACCCGGCACCACCCGGTTGAAATTGATCAATTTTATAAGGGCAAATCCATCGGAAGGTTTTTCAGCCTCTCGGGGTCGGGTTTTCATACCCTTAGGGGACAGACTTCCAGTCTGCGGGCCGAAGCCCCTTACCGTCATTTTTTAAGGATGATACCGTGGTCCATGGATTTAGCGACTTCCAAACGGGTTCTATTCTGATGCGCCTGTGAACAGGTCGTCAAAATGGATGTTCATCTCCCGTGGCGGGAGCGGCAGGTCCATGGAAACCGCATCCGAGAGCGCGGCCTTTGCATCCGGGTCCGACCACCAGTACCACAGCGCACTGTTTTCCCTGCCGTATTTGGACAATACCGTATCGGGGGTGCCGAACTTGTTCCAGTAGAGCAGCCGGATATAGTCGATGTTCCACAGCAGCACGTAAGGGTATGTCCCGGTGATGATCTGATCCATTTTCCGGTATATGTCGTTTCGCGCTTCCACGTCGAAAATCGTTTTCTGCTTTTCGATGAGCCTGTCGATTTCCGGGTTT
>SKZX01000069.1 GCA_007127175.1 Desulfobacterales bacterium | reverse complement strand
TGCGCCTGGCTTTTTGCCGGCTGCGATGCTTTTTCAGGTTTTCGAGCGCTTTTTCAAGCCGTGTGATTTTGTCCCGGACCCGCCGCCGGTTGATTTCAAGCTTTGTCTCGCCGGGTCCGCGCCCGCCGATACCGCCGGTCAGGCGGGACATGGCCGTATTTTTTGTTGCCAGCCGAGGCAGCAGGTACTTTAGCTGCGCCAGCTCCACCTGGATTTTACCGTCACGGGAGGTGGCGCGCTGGGCGAAAATATCCAGTATGAGCTGGGTTCGATCGATCACCTTGAATTCGATCAGGTCTGTAATTTCTTTTATCTGTGAGGGGTTGAGCTCCTGGTCGAATATGATGAGGGTCGCCCCGTTCTGCATGGCATGAACCGTCAGCTCTTCAAGTTTGCCCGTACCCATGACAATGCGCGGGTTGATTTTTTTTCTTGACTGAAGCACCGTGTCGATGACCTCGATATCACAGGAGCGGGCCAGTTCCGCCAGTTCATCCAGGGACGCAAGGGCATGGTGCCGGGGCTGGGTGGTGACGCTGACCAGGACGGCCCTTTCCCTGCCCGTATCCACCCGCCGCAGTCCCTGGTAATGGGAGAGCTCATCCTCAATGGCTTTTACCAGGGCCATGCAGTCGAGGTCCTGCTCTGCTCCCGGATCAGAAAGGGGAACCGGCGCCAGCAGTCGATGCTGCTCGCCGTATTTTCCGGGCTGTGGCAGGATATGGGCAATGTGCATCACCCCGGGTTTTCCGTCCTGCAAAACCGTTATTGCGGCCATCAGATCGAGGTGGAGAAGGGACAGGTCCGTCAGGTCATCTTTTGTCAGCCCTTCTTCTTTGATGTGGGTGTGAATGCACCGGAGGCCCTTCAGCCTGCCCGGAGGCGCCTTGTAGTCGCTTGTATCGGGAATGTCGATTTTCCGGTGATCCCCGACAATGACCGTAACGAGTTTCCCTGAACGGTCGACGAGCAGTCCGATCTGTCTCCGGATTTCATGGGAAAGCGCACAGATTTCTTCTGAGAGTAATTTGGAAATCACCGATTCAACGGGAATGCGGTGATGGTGGAGGTTTTCAATCCGCCGAAGCTGGGTTGCCTTTAAACCACCGGTGTTGCCATAGTATTTTTTCATTTATTTTTTTGGATACCATTCTTGACGAAACCGTAAAAAGTCCAAGACCAAGGCTTGTCGCGTCAAGTCCTTTCGAGTGCCGATCCGGCATCACCATAGGCCATGTTTTCGAACCGGGTGAATTCCTTTTTGAATATCAGGCTGCACAGACCCGTCGGTCCGCTCCTGTGTTTTGCCAGGTGAATTTCCGCGATATTCTTGTTGGGATTGTTCTCATCCTTATTATAGGCATCATCCCTGTATATAAATATAACCAGATCTGCGTCTTGTTCAAGGGCGCCGGATTCCCTCAGGTCTGAAAGCTGGGGCCGCTTATCGCTCCTGTCTTCCAGGCGCCGGTTTAACTGGGACAGGGCAATGACCGGGATGCTCAGTTCTTTTGCCAGGCTTTTCAGCGTTCTGGACATTTCCGAGATTTCAAGGTCCCGCCGCTCCTGGGCCCTTGCCGGACGCATGAGCTGAAGATAATCGATTATGATCATCCCGATACCCTTTTCGCGCTTTAACCGCCGGGCCTTGGTTTTGACATCCAGGGAACTCAGGTTCGTCGAATCGTCGATATAGATGGGTGCCCCGGACAGGACCCCTGCGGCGTTTGTCAGCCTGATCCAGTCGTCCTCGTTGAAAAAACACTCCCGGACGCGCGCGGAATCAATCCTTGCTTCCGAGCAGAGCAACCTGAGCGACAACTGCTCTTTCGACATTTCCAGGGAAAAAACAGCCACGGGTATTTCCGCTTCCACAGCCGCGTGGCGTGCAAGGTTCAGCGCGAACGCGGTTTTTCCCATTCCCGGGCGGGCAGCGGTGATGATCAGGTCGGATTTCTGAAAACCCGTGGTCAGCTTGTCGAGCCGCTTGAAACCCGAAGGGACCCCGCTCATCAAGGACCCGGAATTCTGGCGCGCCTCGAGGGCATCGATGTTGGAATCGATTATTTTCCCTATGGGGTAAATATTCTGTTTTGTTTTCTGCTCCGCAATGTCAAAGAGCATGGCCTCCGCGTAATCGAGCACTTCTTCCACATCACCGCTTTCCTCGTAGCAACGCGTGACGATTTCGTTTGCGGTGGTGATCATTTTACGCAAAGAGCCCTTTTCGCGGATGATTCTGGCGTAATGCTTTGCGTTGCCCGGCACCGGTGCCGTATCGACGATTCTGGCAAGATAGACGGCACCGCCCACGGATTCAAGCTGGTTGTTCTGCTTCAGGCGTTCGGCAAGGGTGACCAGGTCAACCGGTTCGCCTTTAACAAACAACTCTGTGATGGCGGAAAATATTCTGCCGTGGGCGGGTTTGTAAAAATCATCGGGCGAGACGATTTCGAGGATATCCAAGAGTATATTGTTGTCCATAAGAACAGCGCTGATGATGGACTCTTCCGCCTCGATGCTCTGCGGCGGCAGCTTTTGGAGCGTGGGATCAATGGCGGCTCTGGCGTCTTTTTTTTTCATATGCACCTGTCAGAGCATGGATCAATCCGTCCTTGGCCAAGGAGGGGGGGGGCGGAAATATACTCACCCCCCCTTCGCAGCGTCCGGGACGTTGACGCCGCCCGTTATTCTTCGGTTTCCACCTTGTCCGAAACGACTTCGACGGTGATTTCGGGTTCAACATCTTTGTATATCCGAATGGGAACCTGGTATGTGCCGATTGCTTTGATGGGCTCGGCCAGCAGGATCATCCTTTTGGGTATTTCAATCCCCTGCCGCTCGATGCTTTCCGCGATATCTTTCACCGTGACGGAGCCGTAGAGGCGGTCCGCATCGGCAACCTTGGCAGGGATACGGCACACGAGGCCCTCGATTTTGGTCGCCATCTGCGTGGCGGTTTCGCGCTCTTTGGCCATCTGGAGCTCGATTTTAACCCGTTCCTGCGCCATCTGTTTGCGGTTCTGCTCTGTCGCAAACACCGCTTTGCCTTGGGGAATCAGGTAATTCCGGGCATACCCGTTTTTCACATCCACCTCGGAACCGATGATCCCGAGCGAGTCAATGGTTTGTTTTAATATGACTTTCATGTCAAAGCCTCCGGTGTATATTTTTATGATGTCAATGGGTCATTTTCACCCTTGTTGATCCGCCTGACATTCAGCCAGGTATCGAAAAATCCGAGCCCGATAATAAAAAACAGCAGAAATTGCTGGATCGCAACCGCAATATAGATCAGCACCCGGATAAACAAGGGAACCTTTTTTTTTTCAAAGTAAAACGAAATAATGGCAAATCCCTGGAGCAGATAGACCATCATCAACACGATTAAAATGTTGAGCGCAACTATTTTCGCCGCCTGAAACGGCAGGATCAGAAACAGGGAGCACCCGATGACACCCCACACCAGGCCGCCCGGCGCCTGCCACAAATTAAGGCGGCCAAGCGTCGGCGATGAAAACCCCGACGCCTTCTTAAGGGCGGTACGCCCCAATAGAAGGTTTATCCATCCCGTAATGCCAAGCATGACAGCCGTCAGAGCCGGTAAAATGACCAGCAGGGCATAGTGCGCCTTTTCGATGGAAGCATCGAGCATCCGGGCGGTTTCCCCGGATGCATCGACCTGGCCGTAAAGCAAAACCGTTAATTCCAGGTTCTTTTTGACATGCGCCGATATCAGGGCCATGCCACCGGTCCCGGTAAGGTTTCCGATAATAAGGATCGCAAAAAACAGGGCGGCAAGTGTTGCCATCGCTGAATACGCGATTGTTTTTTCAACCGGGGCATGGTTTTTTACATGCATTCCAAGCAGCAGGCCATAACCCAGCATTCCCGACATCAGCAGTGCATCCGGATTCATTTCCCGGGAAAATCCGATGCGTATCAATATCGACAGAACGGAAATGACAAGCGCTGTATGCCAGCCAAACCGCACATGATAGAACAGCGCAGGAAGCGGCAGAAGGAAAAAAAATACAAATCCCAGTATCGGGA
>SKZX01000316.1 GCA_007127175.1 Desulfobacterales bacterium | reverse complement strand
TGAAATATTACAAGGGCGAGGTCATGCGGTTGAAAGGGAGCCGTTACAACCTCAAGAATATCATCGGCCGGTCCGAAAAAATTGTCCAGGCCAAGGAAATGGCCAAAACGGCGGCATCGGGCACGTCGACCGTGCTGATACGGGGGGAAAGCGGCACCGGAAAAGAGCTTTTTGCCCATGCCATCCACGATTGCAGCCTGCGGCGCTACGGCGCCTTTATCCGGGTCAATTGCGCGGCGATTCCCGCCGGACTCCTGGAGTCAGAGCTTTTTGGTTACGAAGGGGGTGCTTTTACAGACGCCAAAAAAGGAGGCAAACCCGGAAAGTTTGAACTGGCCCAGGGTGGGACCCTGTTTCTCGACGAAATAGGTGACATGCCGGGTGAAATGCAGGCCAAGCTTCTGCGGGTGCTGCAGGAAAAGGAGGTCGAGCGCCTGGGTGGAGAGCGGGTTGTCCAGCTCGATATCCGCCTGATTGCCGCCACCAACCGGAACCTTGAGGAAATGGTGAAAAGCGGTGAATTCAGGCAGGACCTTTACTATCGGCTCAACGTGCTCAAAATTGAAATCCCGCCCTTACGGGCGATCATTGATGATATGGATCTGTTTGGCGAGAAAATCCTCCAGGAACTCAACGAAGAACTGGGCACCAATGTTAAAGGCATTGAGCCCGGGGTGATCGATATTCTCAAGGCTTACGACTGGCCCGGCAACATGCGGGAGTTGAAGAACGTCCTGGAGCGCGCCGTTGCGGTCAACATGGGCAGGGACGCCATGATTCGAAAAACACACCTGCCGATTTACCTGCTTGACCTGGACAGGAAAAACACCGGCATGGGGCTTTTGGATTACAGTCGCCTGGAAGGGTGCAACCTGCAGGAGATCCTCGCGGATGCCGAGAAAAAGGCAATAGAAAGCGCTTTGAAAAAAACGGGCAACAACAGGAAAAAAGCGGCCGAGCTTCTGGGCATCCACCGGTCCGGCCTGTACCAGAAAATGGACAAATACGGCATTTTCAGGGAATACTGATACCATCGGTTTTGCATCGCTCATCCTCGACAATAGCCTTCCTGTCATCCCCCCTTTCTCATGGAATGAGGTTCATGAAGCAGACCATGTGTGTCTAAAAAAAAGGTCATGCCCTTTATTTTAGACACACCTGGTTTTTGCTTGCCTCCATTGCCATCCCCATCAAACTGTCTAATCTGATAGACAAATCAGGTTCCCTCCCCATTGTTTCAATCCGTCAGAAATCGCTATGGAGCCTTTAATGGCAAGTGTTGACGCGGTTTTAAAACGATTGGCACATTTGGTGCATAATAATCGTTGTTGAATTATAATCGTTGTTTTGTGTTTTTGGCTATGTTCATTTATTTGACTGGTGTTCAGTTGTCTTGCCGCTCCTGGTTCTTAACTATAAGACCAAGCAATGCGGACAATAGCCAGGATCTGGGCAAATGCACGGCATTTGCGGTTCATGGGGCAGGCTTGAAACAGGGAATAATGTGGAAGAGGTTTTTGTTTCAACCCGGGAGGGGTTTCCAGCCGGGATTCAAAACATTCCCGGAAAAACCGCACGATAATCAAAACAAGGGGGTAGGTATGAACAGCATCAAAAAAATCAGTTGTATCATCGTAATGTTTTTTGTTTTGGCCGTTGGCTTTTCCGGATGCGGGGGCCAGCAGCCAGGGGAAGAAGGCGTGCAGGCCCAGCTTCCGCAAGTGCGCTGGACCCTTCAGACAACCTGGTCCCAGGGCTGGCTGCTTCATGAGATGGCCGTGGATTTTGCCAAGCGCGTCCGCGATTTGAGCGGCGGCAACTTCATCATCGACGTCCAGCCGGCAGGCGCCATCGTGGGCGGCCTGGAAGTGCTGGATGCCACGGATTCAGGCGCCATCGACGCATACCACTCCTGGCCGGGGTACTGGATGGGCAAGCATCCGTCCGCGCCGTTTTTCGCGTCCATTCCGCTGCACCTGGAGCCGCTGATGCACACGACCTGGCTTTACAACTACGGCGGCAAGGAGCTCTACCAGGAAATGATGGATGCAGCCGGCCAGAATGTCATCGTGGTCCCGGGCGGACTGACAGGTCCGGAACTGCTGGCCCATTCCAACAAGCCGCTGGAGACCATGAGCGACTGGCGCGGCCTGAAATACCGGGCGCCGGGCTGGTGGGGCGAGGTGCTCAAGGAGTTTGGCGTTGCCGTTACCATGCTTCCGGGAACCGAGCTTTACCCGGCTCTGGACCGGGGCATCCTGGACGCCACGGAATTCTCCACCCCGGCGGTCAACCGGCAGCAGGGCTTTCATGAGGTCGCCCGATACATCGCCGGCCCCGGGCTGCATCAACCCACCTGCTTTTTTGAACTGGGCTTCAACAAGGACGCTTACAACGCGCTTCCGGAAATCTACAAGTCCATCCTGGACAACGCGGCCATGGCCATGACGCTGCATATGTGGACGAAGAGCAATGTGGCAGACATGGACGCCCTGGATTTCTTCGCAGAGCGGGGCATTCAGAAGACCTACGTCGCGCCGGAAGTTCAGCGCGAAATGCGCAAGCAGGCATGGGACTGGATCGACAATGACGTCAAGCGGCGGAACAATGACCATTATACCCGCACCTGGGCGTCCGTGAACGAGTTCTGGAAACGGTTCTCCGCATACGAGGAGTTCATGATCCCTGTCAGGAACTAACAAGGCAAAGGCACACCGCATGAACCGGAGAATTCGCTTTTTCCGGTTCATGCGGTCGGTCTGCACTGCATATTTCGGGTGCTGCACGATTTGCACAAAGCAATGAAGCAATAAGGATCATAAATGGTTGTCATCGATAAAATCATTTGGGTCATTGACAAGATCAATGAGGTCATCTCCAAGGCGGTGTCTTTTCTGGTGTTCGCACTGATTCTGACGCTGTCCTACGAGGTGATGGCCCGGTATTTTTTCGGCGCCCCCACCCAGTGGAGCTTCAACCTGACCTATTTTATTTCCAGTTTTTTCCTCATGCTTTCCATGGGGTATACCTGGCAATGCAGGGAGCATGTATCCGTCGATCTGATTTCAAGCCATCTGCCGGAAAAGGTAGGCGCACTGTTGACCATTGTTTTCATACTGGGCCTGTTTTTTCTGGCGTGGACCAATATCGGGCGGGTCATGTACACGGACATGCTCCGGTCGTGGGCCCTCCAGGAACGATCCACCATTGGCGCCATGCCGCCGGTATACCCTTACAAGACATGGATATTTTTCGGGGTTGCGCTGCTTCTGCTGCAGGGCGTCTCGCAGTTGTTAAAGGAAATCGGCACGTTGCTGGGAAGGGGTAAGGCGTCATGAGTGTAGAGATGATCACCGTTCTGATGCTGGCAAGCCTGATCATTGTCATTATGATGGGGTTTCCCATCGGCTTTTCCCTGGCCGGCATCGCCACGGTCTTCGGCATGATATTCGTCGGGCCCCGGATCGCCAATACGTTCATGTTGCGAACGCACGTGGTCTTATCCGACTACACCTTAATAGCGATTCCCTTATTCGTGTTCATGGGGATCGTCATCGAAAAGTCGGGGCTTGCCGGCAGGCTCTATGACGCCATTTATGTGTTGACCGGCAAGCTCAAGGGCGGGCTGGCCATCGCCACCGTTCTGACCTGCACGATCTTTGCAGCAGCAACGGGCGTTGTAGGCGCAACGGTGGTCACCATGGGCATTATCTCCATGCCCGCGATGATGAAATACAAGTATGACAAACCCATGGCCGCCGGTGCCGTGTGTGCGGGCGGTGCACTGGGTATTCTGATCCCGCCGTCCATTCTGATCCTGGTGTATGCCCCGGTGGCCAATGTGTCCGTTGGCGCACTGCTCATCGGTGCGTTCGTGCCGGGGATGATCCTTGCCCTGCTCTATGTGTCCTATATCGGCATCCGGTGTTTTATTACCCCTTCCATGGGTCCTTCGGCATCGGAAGAGGGCATTTATTACAGTGTTTTACAAAAAACGAAGATGTTCTGCGTGTCGGTTCTGCCAGTGCTCACCCTGATTCTGGCTGTGCTGGGTACGATTTTTTTCGG
>SKZX01000218.1 GCA_007127175.1 Desulfobacterales bacterium | reverse complement strand
GCCAGAGACCCCCTGGCGGGGTCGGCGAAAAGCGGCAGGAAGGCCAGAAAAAAGATGGATACCTTGGGGTTGGTGATGTTCATGATGATGCCGCGCGTATACAGCCTGAATATCGGGATGTATTTGCCTTTCCCCATTACCGGTCCTGCTGCTGATGAACGAAGCGACTGAAATGCCAGGAACAGCAGATAGCAGGCCCCGATCAGTCTGAGTGTCATATAGGCGATCGCAGACGTATGGAAAACGGCCGCGAGGCCCAGTGCCACGGCTGACGTTTGAGCCATAAGCCCTGTGCAGAGGCCTGCGGTTACCATGAAGCCGGCCCGGGGGCCCTGCAGGGCCGACTGCGTCAGCACGAAGATATTGTCCGGCCCGGGCGCTGCTGCCAGCAACAGCGATGCCGTGAAAAAGGAAATCATGGTTTCAACGGGAAACATGGTGATTGCTCCTGTGTGAACCCCGTATTCTGGTCCGGGGACCGTGCTACTATTAGGAAAGTTTTAAGGTGTTTGCAACCCTTTCTTTTTGCATTTTCGAAATGTTGTCCTGTTTCCATCTCAGAGGACCCAATCGGAGGCCGGTTTTTGTGTCTTGAATGGGAAATGGGTCGAAGCCGATGGTTAACCGCCTGAGTTAGGGAGATATTTAAGTTATAAGTTCAATCTTTGCTATATCAAACGGCAACCGCTTGGATATATTTGTAAAAAATTTTTTTTATAAATATAAGCTGCTGTAAATACATATTAATACGCTTGGTTTAGCAAGCTTTTATATAATTAAATCTTGATATATCAATGAGTTTGTGTAATTATAATAAAACATTTCGGAAAATATGTTAGGGATCTGCATGGTATGCCGCATCATGCGCTGTTGCGTGTTTTTTCGTAACGGACAAGGTTTTTTATTGATAATTGGCTTAATGCCCGGCAGGTATGTTTTTAAATATTTAATTTTAAATATGATATCTTAAAAGAGCGAACTTTTTTCCGACGGATTGCTCATCAATGCTTTTGTTTCTGAAAAACAGCATGGCCACCCGTTTTTAAGCGGGTGGATCCGGCATTTGTTTAGGAGAAAGTTTAAGCCTCTAACATGGCATGAAAATTTTATCTACATTTGGACATCGCAGATGGAAAAGATTGTAGTGGAGGATGTTTATAAAGTATTCGGGCCCAGCCCGAAGCAGGCCATCGAAATGCTGAAAAAGGGGCATTCAAAGGCCGAGATACTGGAGAAAACCAAAAATACGGTGGGTGTTGCCGAGGCGTCCTTTTCCGTGAAGGAAGGGGAGATTCTCGTGGTCATGGGGCTTTCCGGCAGCGGCAAGTCCACGCTGGTCCGCTGTCTGAACCGGTTGATCGACCCCACTGCGGGAAAGATCCTTGTGGACGGGATCGATATAACCGGGCTGGATGCTGAAAAGCTCAGACGGTTCCGGTTGGACCATTTGAGCATGGTTTTTCAGAATTTTGCCCTGTTTCCGCACAGAACCGTAATGGATAACGTGGCATACGGCCTTGAGATAAAGCAAGTGGCAGTAGCCAAACGGCGGGAAAGGGCCATGGAAGCCATTGTCCAGGTGGGGCTGAAGGGGAATGAGGACTCCTATCCGTCACAGCTTTCCGGCGGGATGCAGCAGCGGGTGGGTCTTGCCCGTGCCCTTGCCCTGGATGCCGATATCATGCTCATGGACGAGGCGTTCAGCGCGCTCGACCCCCTGATCAGAAGCGACATGCAGGATGAGCTCCTCCAGCTCCAGGAGAAAGTTCAGAAAACCATCGTTTTCATCAGTCACGACCTGGACGAGGCATTAAAGATCGGGGACCGTATCGTGCTGATGAAAGACGGCTATATCGTCCAGACCGGGACGGCCGAGGAAATCCTTACCAACCCGGCCAATGAATACGTGGCCAAGTTTGTCCAGGACGTGGACATGGCCAAGGTGATCACGGCGGAATCGGTCATGCTCAAGCCAAAGGAAATGGCCTATTACGAGACGGACGGCCCCAAATCGGCGCTGCGGAAAATGAAGCATTCCCACATATCGGGAATTTTTGTCCGAAAAGACAAAAAGCTCATGGGCTACGTTTCAGCCGATGATGCGGCGGAAGCCATCAAGCGGGGAGACAATACCCTTGAAAAGGTCGTTAAAACTGATATCGAAACCGTCAATTTCGATACACCGGCGGTCGAAATCATCCCGCTTCTGGCACGACTGCCATACCCCATACCGGTGGTGGATGAGGGGAACAGGCTTCGGGGGGTGGTCATCAAGGGGTCGCTTCTGGCCGGGCTTGCAGAAAGGGGGACAGAATAATGGAAATGTACCGGATACCCGTTGGCCGGGTTGTTGAAACGATCATCAATTTTCTGGTCGAGAATTTTGCATTTGCCACCAGGGGGTTTGCGGCCCTAACGTCCACCGGCATCGAATGGATCGTCAGCGCGCTCATGTATCCGCCGCCGATCGTTGTGATCCTTATATTTACAGGGCTTGCTTGGTTTTTGTCCAAAAGCTGGAAAATTGGCCTTTTTACGCTCCTGGGCCTGCTCCTCATATGGAACATGCAGCTTTGGGGACCGACCATGAGTACCCTGGCGCTGATCCTGGTGTCCACGCTCATTGCGGTGGGCATCGGCATCCCCATCGGCATCGCAGCAGCGCTCAGTGATATCGCCTACAAGATTATCACGCCGATACTGGATGTCATGCAGACCATGCCGGCCTTTGTCTATCTCATACCGGCGATCCCGTTTTTCGGGCTTGGCGCGGTGGGGGCCATATTCTCCACGGTGGTGTTTTCCGTGCCCCCCTGCATACGTCTCACCTGCCTGGGCATCAAGCAGGTGCCCAAGGAACTGATCGAAGCGGCCGACGCGTTCGGGTCGTCAAAGTGGCAGAAGCTGTTCAAGGTTCAGTTGCCCATTGCCAAAACCACCATCCTGGCAGGCATCAACCAGACCATCATGCTGGCACTGTCCATGGTCGTCATTGCTGCCATGATCGGTGCCAGGGGGCTTGGCGGAGAGGTCTGGCGGGCGATCCAGCGCCTGGAAATGGGCAGGGGGTTCGAGGCCGGCATCGGCATCGTGATCGTCGCCATCATCCTGGATCGCGTTATGCAGGCCTATGGCGGCAAGGGGCAGCAGCAGACACAACAGGAATAATATCCGGTGGGGAATTTAAGCGCCGGATGTTCAAACCGTAACATTGAATTACAGGGAGGTATATTATGCGACTGAGCACACGATCAATGCTTATCATGGTGATCATAATGGCATTTATGGTCGGGACTCTCGGGGGGAGTGCGCTGGCGAGGGACAAAAAGGTTGAATTCGCGTATGTCGAATGGGCCTGTGCAACGGCCAGCGTTTATGTGGTCAAAGAGGTGCTGGAATCGAAAATGGGCTACGATGTCACCCTGACCCCGGTCAGCGCGGCCGCCATGTGGCAGGCCCTTGCGTCCGGTGATGTGGATGCCATCACAACGGCATGGGTACCCACCACCCACGGCCATTACCTGGACAGGGTAAAGGATCGGGTGGATGATTTGGGCCCCAATCTTGTTGGGACACGAATCGGGCTGGTTGTCCCGACCTATGTCACCATTGACTCCATTGCGGAAATGAACGACCATGCCGCCAAGTTCGATCGCCAGATCACGGGGATCGATCCGGGCGCCGGCATTATGTCCAAAACGGAAGAGGTAATGAAAGTTTATGGCATTGACAACATGAACCTGATGGAAAGCAGCGATGCCATGATGACCGCGGTGCTCAAGGACAAAGTCGCCAACAGGCAGTGGGTGGTGGTTACCGGGTGGACCCCGCACTGGAAGTTCGGTGCATGGGACCTGAAGTACCTGGAAGATCCCGAAGGGGTATATGGCGGGGATGAATATATTAATACCGTCGTCCGTAAAGGCCTGAAAAATGACAAACCGGAACTCTATGCGTTTCTGGACGCCTTTGAGTGGTCTGCCGACGATATCCAGACCGTGATGGCCTGGACCGAGGAAACCGGCGATTCCGAGGCAAGCGCAAAGCGCTGGGTTGAAAAAAATTCGGCCAAG
>SKZX01000428.1 GCA_007127175.1 Desulfobacterales bacterium | reverse complement strand
TAAAATGTCAAGTTTTTTTTGAATGAGATTCAAATTTTGAAATATTTTTTTTTTCTTTAAAAAATTCAAAAAAAATATTGAACTTTAAAACAGTATCGGCATAATTGCGTTGAGGCTTACCGAATGATCGGTTCCATCAACCGGCACCAGTTTCTGCTGCCGGCCGCAGAAACAGATAAACAAAAAAGGAGAGGGTCATGGAACAATACGTGATTCGAGGCGTGGAAGATATCGCGGAAATCGAAAAAACGCCACACACGGAAAGGGTGCGCGAAAAGTCCACCATTGAAATGCTTGAAAAAGGGGCGGCCATTGATCCGGACGCAACGGCGATCAGCTTTCTGTTCAACGGCGACACGTATGAGTCGCCCGTGGACATCCCTTTCAACCGACTCATCGGCAGAATCCGCCAGACCGCCAACCTGTTTCACGACCTGGGCGTCGGCCCGGAAGATGTGGTGACCTACGTGCTGCCCAACATCCCCCAGACGCATTTCGTTTTGTGGGGGGCTGAGGCGGCGGGTATTGCAAACCCCATCAACCCCCTGCTCGAGGCCGGCACCATCCGGGACATCTGCATATCGGCAAAAACCAAGGTGCTGGTCACCATGGCGGAAATGCCCGGGAGCGAAATGTGGCAGAAGATCGATTCGATCCGCAAAGACATTCCAACGCTCAAAAGCGTTGTGCGCATCATGGGGCCCAGCGATAAAGCGGAAAACATCGTCGGCTATGACGAGGTCATCGATTCCTACCCGGCGGACGCCTACGCCTTTAAAAGGGATATCCAGCCGGACGATATCGCCTCCCTTTACCACACCGGCGGCACGACCGGAACCCCCAAACTGGCGCGGCGAACCCACTACAACGAGGTGGTCATGGCCTATGACCTGGCCATCATGGGCGGGTTTCAGAAAGGAACCACCCTGCTCTGCGGGCTCCCCCTCTTCCATTGCAACGGGACCATCGTCACCGGCCTGACGCCGTTTTCTTTCTCCGGTCGGGTCGTGATCCTGTCCCCCATGGGGTACCGGGACCCGTCCATCATGAAAAACTTCTATAAAATCGTGGAGAAATACCGGGCGGAAATGTTTTCGGCGGTCCCTACCATTCTTTCGGTGCTCCTTGACATCCCGGTCGGGGATGCGGATATTTCATCGCTCCGCTATGCCATATGCGGTGCGGCCCCCTTGTCGGTCGAATTGTTCAAAAGGTTTGAGAATCATACCGGCATGAAGATCTTGGAAGGCTACGGCCTGACCGAAGGAGCGGTGGCCTCGGCGATCAACCCGAAGGACGGGGAAAGAAAAGTCGGCTCCGTGGGCATACGCATGCCCTACCAGCAAGTAAAAATCGCCATACTGGATGAAAACGGGGACTATGTCCGTGACGGCCAGGTCGGGGAAATCGGTGCGGTGGCCATCAAGGGGCCCAACATTTTCAAGGGGTACGTCGAAGAATCGCACAACAAAGGCATCTGGCTGCCGGACGCGTTTTTCAACACCGGCGATCTCGGGCGCCTTGACAAGGACGGGTACCTTTGGCTGACAGGCCGAAAAAAGGAATTGATCATTCGCGGCGGGCACAACATCGACCCGGCCGCCATCGAGGAGCCGCTCTACAAGATGCCCAAGATCAAGACCGTGGCGGCTGTCGGCCGCCCGGACCCCCATGCCGGTGAAGTCCCGGTGGCCTATGTGGAAATTTCTGAAGGGGCCGGTTTAACGGAAGCGGAGATCATGGCATGGGCCAAAGAACACGTGGGGGAAAAGGCGGCGGTTCCCAAGGAGATCATTATCACCCCGGAAATACCGTTGACGCCGGTGGGAAAGATTTTCAAACCCGCCCTCCGGTGGGACGCCACCCGCCGCACTTATGAGGCGGAGTTGAAAGCACTGAGCGACATGGCGGAAACCGTGGCGGTAACCGTCGGGGAAGACAAGACCCACGGCACCCGGGTCGTGATACGGGTAAAACCCGGCCCCGGTCATGACATGACGGCCATCAAAAAGAAAATCGGTGAAACCCTCACCCGCTACACGCTGTATTACGAGGTTGAAGAAATCGTTTAGAGTGTTTTTTTAATCTTTGCCCATGTATCGCGCAGCGTGGTCACGCGGTTGAAAACAGGGGCGCCCGGCGATGAATCCTCCGGGTCCGTGAAAAAGTACCCCATGCGCTCAAACTGAAAATGAGACCCGGGCTCGGCGTCTTTCAGCCCGGGCTCCAGTTTGGAGACATCGGCTGAAACAAGCGAGCCCGGGTTGAGGTGCTGCTGGAAATCACCGGACTGCATCGGGTTTTCAACATTGAACAGGTGGTCATACAACCGGACGTGGGCATCAATGGCATGCGCGGCCGAAACCCAGTGAAGCGTGGCCTTGACCTTGCGCCCATCCGGCGGGGTATTGCCGCCTCGCGTTTCAGGGTCATAGGTGCATCGCAGGGCCGTAATATTGCCGCTGTCATCCCGGATCACATCATTGCACTTTATGAAGTATGCGTAACGGAGCCGTACTTCACGGCCGGGGGCGAGGCGGAAGAACTTTTTCGGGGGATCTTCCATGAAATCGTCCCGCTCAATATATATCTCCCTTGAAAAAGGGATGCTCCGGCTTCCCATGGACGGGTCTTCGGGATTATTGACAGCTTCCAGTGTTTCCGTGCGGCCTTCCGGGTAATTCTCAATAATGACCTTTACAGGGTTCAGGACCGCCATGACGCGGGGGGCAAACCGGTTGAGTTCTTCCCTCAAGGTGTACTCCAGCAGCGATATATCCACCATGCTGTCACGGCGTGCCACCCCGATCGTATCGCAGAATTTCCGGATGGAAGAAGGGGTATAGCCGCGTCTTCTCAAGCCGGAAAGGGTGGGCATCCTTGGATCATCCCACCCGGAGACATGCCCCTCCGACACCAGCTGGATCAACCGCCTTTTGCTCAAGACGGTATAGCTCAGATTCAGCCGGGCAAATTCGATCTGCTGGGGATGATAAACGTCCAGGGCATCGAGCAGCCAGTCATAGAGCTCCCGGTTGTTGACAAATTCGATGGTGCAGATGGAGTGCGTGACCTTTTCAATGGAATCGGAAAGGCAATGAGCGAAATCGTACATGGGATAGATGCACCATTTGCTCCCGGACCGATGGTGGTCTTTCTTGCGTATGCGGTAGAGCGTGGGGTCGCGCATGACGATATTCGGGGACGCCATGTCGATTTTTGCCCGAAGCACGCAGCTTTCCTCTTCCAGCTCCCCTTTTGCCATTTGTTCGAACAAGGCGAGGTTTTCTTCGACCGGACGGTCCCTGTAGGGGCTTTCCTTGCCGGGTGTGTTCAGCGTTCCCCTGAACTCACGGATTTCATCGGGGGTAAGGCTGTCCACGTAGGCTTTCCCGGCCTTGATCAGTTGGACGGCATAGGCGTAGAGTTGATCAAAATAATCGGATGTAAAATATAAATGATCTTGCCAGTCGTAACCGAGCCACCGAACGTCTTCCTTTATTGATTCGACGTACTCAATGCTTTCCTTCAAGGGGTTGGTGTCGTCGAAACGCAGGTGGCAGGTACCGTTGTATCGTTTTGCAATGCCAAAATTCAGACAGATCGACTTGGCGTGACCGATGTGAAGGTAGCCGTTGGGTTCCGGTGGAAAGCGGGTGACCACCCTGCCGTCATATTTCCCGGTTTCAAGGTCTTCATCAATAATATGCGTGATAAAGTTGCCCGATGGGGCTTCCGTGTTGTTTTCGCCTGGCATGACGTCTCTCCTGCTCAATATCAGTTATATCGTCATTGTATTTATCGGGAGTATGTTTCATCGAAATCGATTTTGTCAAATCCATAAATTACGGTCACGTACCTGGTATCATGAAACAGCCGTCTTCCAATAGAATTCCAGGCAGGGGCTTTAACCCGCAGACTGGAAGTCTGTCCCCTGGAGGGTGTTGGCTTTGACCCGCAGACTGGAAGTCTGTCCCCCGGGGGGGTTTTGCAAATCCGACTCCGACCCCGACCCCGAGAGATTGAAGAAACTTCCGGTGGAATTTGCCCTCATTATTTATAGACGGATAAAAACGAAATTG
>SKZX01000280.1 GCA_007127175.1 Desulfobacterales bacterium | reverse complement strand
CTTGATTGATCAGGAAACATGAAAATTTTGGCCCTGGCACAAAAAAATAATTTACTTTAACGTCAAGGTTGTTTTACATTATGATGCTTTTGAAACCGATATTTTAAAAAACCCTTAAAAAAAAATTGAAGGCCATGCGAGACGATATCATAGAAACAAGATGGCACGGGCGCGGCGGGCAAGGCGCCATCACCGCGGCCAAGATTGTCGCCGAAGCCGCTTTCCGGTCCGGCTACAGCGGGGTGGTCATGGCGCCGACCTTCGGCACCGAAAGACGGGGGGCGCCGGTTTTTACATCCCTTAAATTCGCAAAAACAAAAATCTACGACCTTTCGCCGATTACCACGCCGGACATGGTCATTGTGCTCGACCACCTGCTCCTGGAGGAAGTCGACGTCGCGGCCGGACTCAAAGCCGGGGGGCTGATCGTTATCAATTCGCCCAAGCCCCCAGAGGTCTACCGCTTCAAAGGCATGCGGGTGGCCACCGCGGACGTCACGAATATCGCTTTTCATGGCGGGCTGCCGCCGGGCATCGTCAACACCGGGATTATCGGTGCTTTTGGAAAAGCCTCCGGCCTGATCCCCATCGATGTCCTCTGCACGGCGATTGAAAAGGAATTTGCCGGGAAAAACGGAAAGAAAAACGCCGCGGTCGCCCGGACCACGTTCGAAAATACCCGTGTGGGAGACAGATAAATGAAAAAGAAAGACGCATTCGCCCAACGAAAATCGCACTCCGAACCCGGGCCCGGCGACGGTGGTAGAACCGGCTCCTGGCGGGTTCTCCGGCCGATCCTCGACCCTGAAAAATGCATCCCTGCGAAAACCAACAAGAACGCCTGTTACGCGTGCTGGATTTTCTGCCCGGACGGGGTGGTCACCAAGACCAAGCTGCCGGTCATCGACTACGAATACTGCAAAGGCTGCGGCATCTGCGCGGAAGAATGCCCGGCAGGCGCAATCACCATGGTGGAAGAAACCCTGTTGATCATGGAAGAGGAAAAATAACCCCATGTATATTATCGAATCCGGCAACGTTGCGGCCGCATTCGGCGTCAAGCTGGCCGAAACCGCCGTTATCGCTGCATATCCCATTACACCGCAGACGCCCGTGACGGAAAAGCTCTCCGAACTGGTGGATTCCGGTGAAATGAACGCCCAGTATATCCCCGTGGAAAGCGAACACAGCGCCCTTGCGGTCTGTATTGCCGCATCGAGCACGGGATCGAGAACCTTCACCGCCACGAGCGCCAACGGCCTGCTTTACATGGCCGAGCAGCTTCACTGGGCCGCCGGTGCAAGGCTGCCCATTGTCATGTGCGTGGTCAACCGCGGGATCGGGGCGCCATGGACGGTCTGGAACGACCACCAGGATTCCATATCCCAGCGGGATGCGGGTTGGATTCAGCTTTACGCCTGCGACCACCAGCAGATTATCGACACGGTCATCAAAGCCTACCGCCTGGCCGAAACCGTCAGCATCCCGGTCATGGTCTGCTACGACGGCTACATCCTGTCTCATACCTACATGCCGTTTGAACTTCCGGATGTGGATACGGTCCGCAAGTTCCTGCCCCCATACGCGCCGGAATATTTCCTTGACCCGGCATGCCCGAAAAACCTCAATACCGTGACCCTGCCCGATATCCGGCCGGACGTACGGGGGGACACCGCGCCGGGATACATGGAAATACGCCACAACCTGCACACGGACATGCGACGGAGCCTGGATGTCATCATTGACATCGAAAAGGAATTTTATGACACCTTCGGCAGGGGCGGGCACCCCTTTATCGAGCCTTACCGGGTAAACGATGCGGATTACGTGGCCGTCTGCATGGGATCGCTGTCCTATCACCTGCGCGACGTCATCGACAAACTGAGAAACGAGGGGATCGCGGTGGGTGTTGCCGGGCTTCGCGTTTACCGGCCCTTTCCGGACAAGGCCATTGCCGATGCCTTTTCCCACAAAAAAGGGTTGATCGTATTCGAAAAAGCCCTGAGCTACGGGAACCAGGGCGCCCTGTTCGCCGACATCAAGGCCGCCTTGTACGCAAAAACCGACCGGCCCTTCGTGCGCAACTACATCCTCGGCCTGGGCGGGCGTGAAATTAAAACCTGCGAACTGGCCGACGCCCTCAGGGATTCCTGCAAACCCTCATCCGCCACAACGGACAGGCCGGAATGGATCGGGCTGAAAATGTAACGGCCATGAAAATAACACCCTTAACGAATTAAATACCCGGACAAAAAAATGACCGCCAAGACCACTGTTTTGAACCTGACCGAAGAAGAGTTCGTGCATCCCGGCAACCGGGCCTGTTCCGGCTGCGGGCTGAGCATCATCTATAGAATCGCATTAAAGGCGCTGGGGCGGGACACCATCCTGGTTGTGCCGCCAAGCTGCCTGACCGTGCTCCAGGGGCTCTACCCCATTGCCGCCACACAGCTGCCCTGCCTGAACGTGACCTTTGCCTCCACCGCGGCGGCGGCAACCGGCGTTCTTGGTGCCCTTCGCGCCCAGGGCAGGGAAAAAACCACCGTGGCCGCATGGGCGGGGGACGGGGGGACGTCCGATATCGGCCTGCAGGCGCTCTCCGGTGCCTGCGAAAGGGGCGAGAACTTCATATTTTTCTGCTACGACAACGAGGCCTACATGAATACCGGCGTCCAGCGGTCCGGCACCACCCCTCGCCACGTGCTGACCACCACGACACCCATCACGGGAAAGCCCCAGAAAAAAAAGGATGTCCCGGCTATCATGGCCGCCCACGGCCTGGACTACATTGCCACGGCATCCCCTTCTTACCCCATCGACCTCTACGACAAGGCGAAAAAAGCGAAAACCTTCACCGGACCCAGGTACCTGCATATCCACACACCGTGCCCCGCCGGGTGGGGGTTCTCCCCTGAGCTGAGCGTGAAAATCGGCCGGATTGCCGTTGAAACGGGGCTCTTCGACTTGTACGAAATCGAAAACGGACACTTCCGCCTTACGGGACAATCGGCAAAAATGCTGGGCAAAAAGCGGGTCCCGGTCAAAACCTATTTCAAGACGCAGACCCGCTTCAAGGCGCTGACAGACGCGCACATCGAAGAAATCCAGCAGGAAGTGGATGAAAAGTGGGAAAAATATGAAAATGCGGATCACCCTTCATAGATGACCGCGAGTATGACGGCCTTGCCCGCTTTTGCGGCTACCATGTGCGGCGTGGTCGACAGGTAATATACGCTGTCACCGGGGGCAAGTTCGAACATGTCGTCACCGATTTTTGCCACAACGGTATTGTCCAGCACGAAGATGAATTCCTCGCCGTCGTGCACTGACATTTCCTGGTCGGGGTTTTCCTCCAGAGTGACGATCAGGGACTCCATGTGGCGGCCCTGCACCTCCGGGGCCAGGCTCTGGTAGGTATAGAGGTCCTTGCCTTTTTTCGAGGTGGAACGCGATACGAGCTTCCGCTCGTCTTTTCGCGTGACGGAATACACCCTGTTTCCCACCCCGGACAAAAGCCTTGAAAAGGCTGAGTCCAGCGCTTTGGAAAGCTTGACCACAACACCGATGGGGGGCTGCATTTCCCCCTTTTCCATCATGGCCAGCACCTCGACATCAAACCCCGTCAGGTTGGATATCTGCTCATAGGACAACCCTTTTTCCTCACGGATCTGGCGGATCCGCTCCCCGATGGTCGCACTGCTCACCTGCTGACCGTCTGTGACATTACCGGTCAGCATCTCATAACGGTCACCCTTAATGCTCATTGTTCTCCCCTTTTCAATTCCCCGGATCGTTTATGCCCCTCCGTGCCCATTAGCTTCATGGCCGCGGGGTTGGCCGCAAATGCCGGCCGGTTGAACACCGGCCAAAGGCAAAAGACCTTTCCCCCACCATACGACTTCTTCAGGGCACAGTTTCGAAAAGAAAGTAAAACATAACAAACTTCACGTTGCACGTCAATTATGATGGCCCCGTAAAATTGCAATCAGACGGTTTTGCAGCACACAATGCCCCGGAGGGGCAAAGCAATATAGCCGGTGGTTTCAACCACCGGAAATGGTGATATCAATTGTTGTATTGGAGTCCTGAAGGGACGATAGATGCTGAATGTCG
>SKZX01000271.1 GCA_007127175.1 Desulfobacterales bacterium | reverse complement strand
GGCGTCGGGGCCTGGCTTTCGAAGCAAGGGGCCCCCACCCCGATGAGATCGGCATCGGCGAGTTCGTCATGAGAGGCCTTGTCCAGCGATAGGATACGAACATCGTGGCCTGCGCCCGAGAAAACCGATGCCATGGCCTTTGCCACCTTCCGGGTATTGCCGGTCTGGGAAAAACAGACTATCCGAATTTTCATCAGATCACCCTGGCTTCTTCTTTCAGCAGTTTGACAAGTTCGTCCACGTCGGCGACAAATCGCCCGCCCTTGCGCCGGGGCGGCTCGGCCATCTTCCGGATGATCACCCTGGGGGCGGGGTCTACCCCGAGATCACCGGGTTTGACCTGTTTGATCTCTTTTTTCTTGGCCTTCATGATGGCGGGGAGCGCGGGATAACGGGGCTCGTTCAGACGAAGGTCTGCACTGATGACCCCTGGGAGATCGATTTCCTTGACCTCGATGCCGCCGTCCACTTCACGCTCCACCCGGGCCAGGGTTCCATCGATGATCACTTTCGAGGCAAAACACGCCTGGGGCCAGTCCAGGTATTGCGCCAAAAGCTGGGCCACCTGGTTGTCGTCCACGTCGATGGCCTGCTTGCCGAGCAGGACCAAATCGGGGGTTTCCACTTCAACCAGCTTGGCCAGAATCCGGGCGACGGCATCGGAGTCGACATCCTCGCCGGTGACAACGTGTACCCCCCTGTCCGCCCCCATGCTCAGGCCATAGCGGATTTCAACGGGGGCTTTGTCTCCGCCGATCCCGACCACCACGACTTCCCCGCCCTTTTCCTCCCGGATACGAAGCGCCTCCTCGATGGCGATCTCGTCAAAAGGGTTGACCTTGAAACTCATGCTGGAAAGATCGATGCCGCTTCCATCCGGCTTGACGGTTATTTTCATGTCCGGGTCTGTCACCCGCTTAGCCGTTACCAGTATTTTCATGCGCCTTATCCTTTCAAACGTTCCGTTTCATACAACCCATACCGCCTGTTCGTGCGCCCTGTGGAGAACCTTCATGGTCACGCGGCCGATCATGAAGTCGCGGATCATTGACAATCCACGCCGCCCGATGACAATGGTGCCGCAGTGTTTTTTCTGCGCGGTGGTGGACAGTGTCGCCGCCCGGCTGGTTCTTAAATCAATCACCGCTTTGCTGATGCTTTCCGGGCTGAACCCGGCGTCCGCCAGGCGCCCCTTTGCCTTGTCCATCAGTTCCCCTATCAGGCGGCTTTGCTCATCAGACCACTGTTTCTCCTGCTCTGCGGAATATGCTTTGGCGCCTTTGACGTCGATGTTGGCAGCCGGGGAGACATGACAGAGGACCACTTCACGGCCGGGCCTGAAAATCAGCGGACACGCTGTGTCCAATGCTTTGAACGCGTTTTCCGAGCCGTCAAACCCGATAAGTACATGGTCAGGGTCGGGATTCGTTCCGACGATGACAACCGGCAGGCCGTCGGCCGCATTGAGCATCTGGTAGGCCGTGGCTCCCACAATGGTTTCCGTCGGGTCCTTGATGCCGCGCCGGCCGACGACCAGCACATCATACCCCCTTCCGGATTCCGCTGTGATGTCCTTTGCCACACCGGCCTCACGCCTGGCAATTTTTATCTCTACGGCATCTTTTTCATACCCGAACGCCTCGAGCGAAGATTGCGCCTGCTGCATCATTTCTTCAGCCTGTTGCGCGAGTTTCAGGTTCTGTGCTTCCCGGTCGAAGGTCAGGTTCCCCGCGGACGCGATCTTTTTCAGGTCTTCCACCAGATCCGGCAGCACGGTCAGAACGTGCATGAGCATAATGGCCGTTCCCCCGGGATCAAAAAAGCCGCCGGCATACCGCACGGCATCCATTGCGCTTTCCGAACCGTCAACGGCTATGAGCACTTTAATTTTCTGTGGCATTATGATTCCTCAGGTGATGTATCGGGTTTCCGGACTTGGTGCCGTCCGCTGTGCAATCGAGCAGAAGCTGGGACAGGTCCATTATCCTGAGCTCGTCCTCAAGCCCTTTTTCCTTCATGGCGTCGTCGAGCATGATCATGCAGTAGGGGCATGCCGTGGCAATGGTCTTCGCACCGGTGGCCAGCAGCTGTTCAAGCCGCTCCGTGTTGATCCGTTTCCCGGTCTTCTCCTCCATCCACATCCTCCCCCCCCCTGCCCCGCAGCAAAAGCCGACCTGCTTCCGCCGCTCGGCTTCCACAAGGGTTATCCCAGGGGCAAACCGGGCAACATCCCGGGGCACCTCGTATAACGCGTTGTAGCGCCCCAGGTAGCAGGAATCGTGATAGACCACCGGGCTGCCGCCGCCAAACGGCCGTTTTGCTTGCAATGCGCCCTTGCGGGCCAGATCCCGGATCAGTTCAGTGTGGTGAATCACCGAAAACGCCTTGCCGAACTGGGGATATTCGTTTTTGAAAGTGTTGAAGCAGTGCGGGCAGGCCGTGACGATTTTTCTGACGCCGATACTGTCGAACATTTCCAGGTTGAAATTGATCAGGTGCTGGGCCAGGTATTCGTTGCCGGCCCTCCTGGCGGTTTCACCGCAGCACATTTCGTCGTTTCCCAGGCAGGCGAAGTTGACATTGGCCTGCTGCATCAGACGGATCAGGGACCTGCTGACCTTTTTGTAGCGGTCATCAAACGATCCGGCGCACCCCACATAGAAAAGGTATTCAAAACCGGGGTTGTCCTCAGGCGTTGGAACCCAAAGGTCAGCAAGCCAGTCCCCCCTTGTGTTGGATGCCAGGCCCCACGGGTTTGACAGGTTTTCACACCCCTTGAAAAACTGTGTCAACTCCCGGGGGAACCGGCTTTCCACCTGGACCAGGTAGCGCCTGAGGTCGACAATGTTGTCCACGTGCTCGATCATCATGGGGCAGTTGGCGACACAATGCCCGCAGGTGGTGCATGACCAGATGGCCTCCTCATCGATCACCCCGCCTGCCAGGGAATCCCCGTCCCACTGCGCCAGCAGTGCCTGAGCCTGTTCGGGCCTGTGTCTCAGCTTTGCGACAGAGGCCCGCCACATCAGGGGCGTTTTCTCCTTGAGATGATCCCGCTCTTTCATGATCAGCGCCATGGGAGAGAGCGGTTTTCCTGTGTGATGTGCCGGACAGTTGGCCTGACACCGGCCGCACTCTGCACAGGAGTACATGTCCAGTCCGCGCTTCCATGAAAACTCCTCGATTTTGCCGACCCCGAAAAGGGCATCTTCATCTTCGAATTCCTGGCGGGCCAGGGCGCCGTCCGGTTTCCGGCTCCTCAAGAAGATAGACGGCAACGCGGTGATTTCATGAAACTGCTTGCAATAGGGAAGGTAATTCAAAAAGGCGAATGCCAGAAGGAGGTGCCCCCAGAAGCCGACCAAATGAAGCCGGGCCGTCGCCGTATCCGCCCCGGTCAGGCCGAACGAGGCAAGCACCTGTTGCCCGGCAACACCCAGAAAGGACGTCACCCGCTCCGGGTGATCCGGGACGAGAAGAAAAAGGCTGGCGGTGTAGAGCCAGTCCATGAGCATCATGGAAAAAATCCATAACAGGATAATGAACGCCTCAGGGTTGTTAAACATGCGCTTGGGCCTGTTAAAGGCCCGGTTGTAGATCGCCAGTCCGCAGCCGGCCATCACCGCCATGGTGAACAGGTCCTTGGCGAAGGCGTACGCCGGCCCGAGCTGCCCGTGGCCGAACCCAGGGAGGTGCCAGTCCGGCACAAACCCCCGGCCGATGACATGGATGGTGTTGATGGTCACCACCAATGCGCCCCAGAATATCAGGATATGGGCCACCCCGTGAAACCATTCAAACCGCTGGAGGAAACGGAACTGGCCCAACCCGTATTTCACGACGTCTTTCAGCCGTGACCCGGGGGATTCCCAGCGCACATCAGGCTGCATGACGATCAGGGGGAGAAACCGCCGGGCAAGCGACCAGGAAAGAAGCCCGAAGCTGACAACCAGCAGAAATGCCGTCAAAAGCGGGTTCATGGGTTTCCGATTTCCTTTTGCAGCGCAGCTGTTAGCGCCGGCACGGCCTTGAACAGATCGGCCACCAGGCCGTAATCGGCAATCTGGAAAATCGGCGCTTCCTCGTCCTTGTTGATGGCCACGATGACCTTGCTGT
>SKZX01000077.1 GCA_007127175.1 Desulfobacterales bacterium | reverse complement strand
GTGGGTGAACCGTTTCGCCAGGGTGTCCTGGTCTTTCCCGATGCCTTCCCTGAGGTTGAACAGCCGCTCGAGGGTGTATCCCCGGTTTCCCGCCTCGAGGAACTTCCCGAAGTCCATATCCATGCCGGTGGCAAGGTGGATGAATCTGGAATGCGGCAGCATGGGCAGGTGCAGCTTCAAAAGCTTGGGCGGGAGTTTCTGCAGAAGGACAACAGACGGCCATGAATGGGTCAGGAGCTTGGTGACGGCACGGGATGCCGACGGGTTGTCGGGCAGGGAAAAGGCTTGGGCCGGCACAAACGTCCAGGCCGAAAACAGGCAGCTGCCGCCCGCGCTCACGGCCGCCATGAGGTTCTGGTCCAGGACCGTCCATGCCGGTTTGGACCGGTAATGCCGGGGATCAAGGGTCATGGGGCCGTTGATTTCGAAATAGATCACGTAGCCGCCGTCCAGGTGGCAGGCCCCGCGGTTGGCCGTGGCATACCCCAGGGCATGCCCTACGGCCGCCCGGGGAGAATAGCCTGCGATTTCAAGCCCTTTTGAGTGAGCGGCAAAATCTTTTCCCCCGTATTTTTCGGAAAGGTACCGGACGCCCTCGGCAAGGTCCGCACCAATGCCTTTCTTGTAGGCGATATCATGGATAACGCTACTGATATTGTCTTTTTTCCCGAAAAACAAGCCGTTGTCCCAGAGCCCCGTTTCATTGAGCTCCATGGCAAAACCAAGCGAGTTGCCCGTGGATATGGTATCGATGCCCAGAAGGTCCATGTCGTAATTCCAGGCGATGATCGCTTCCAGGTCGTCGATTTCCAGGTTGGACCCCATCAGGCAGAGGGTTTCGAATTCCGGACCTTTTATCCGTTTTCCCTCGAATTCCACGACCCGGCCGCAGCGGATGGGGCACGTGGGGCAGCCGGTGTTGTCCTTCAGGAAGTCCAGTGCCATTCGCTCGCCGCTGATGTTGTAGGCCCCCTTGAAATTTCCCTTTGCGTAGTTGCGCGTGGGGAGGGAATTCTTCCGGTTTAAAATATTGACGAACTGGGCCGTGCCGTAGCGGGGGGTCAAATCGCCGGTGGCCGGGTGTTTTCTGAGCATATCCACCCATTTTTTCACGCCGCTGCGGAATTGTTTTTCGTCAAACAATTCCACTTTTTTCCGCCCGTTTGCCACGACCGCCTTCAGGTTTTTGGATCCCATGACCGCACCCATCCCGGTCCTGCCGTGAACGCGCTCATGGGAAACGATGACGGCATATTTGACGAGATTTTCGCCGGCCGGGCCGATGACCAGTTTTCCCCCCTTGCCAAGGGCTTCCTGGGTTTCTTCGGTGTTTTTTCCCCACAGGTCGCCCGCGGGCAGGATTCTCACGTCATCTTCCTGAATATCGATGTAAACGGGGGATGCGGCTTTTCCGCGGATGACGATGCCATCGAATCCGGCGCGCTTCAAATGGATACCGAAACGCCCGCCGCTGTTGGAATGACCGATGCCAAGGGTCAGGGGGCTCTTGGCGGAGATGTCGAAACGGCTGGAACAGGGTGCCCCGGTGCCGGTGAGCGGGGAGGTCATGACCACCAGCAGGTTTTCTTCGCCAAGGGCATCGATTCCGGGTTTGAGTTCGTCCCACAGGATTTTCGTGCTGATGAAGCGTCCGCCCAGAAACCGTTCGCGGTCAATGTCGGAAAGCGGGTATTCCCCGACAGAATCATCGGAAAGGTTGATGTCAAGAATTCTTCCGGTATATCCTTTAAATGCGGTGGCCATAATACTTCCTTTTTCTTTTGCGGGGTTGATGCAGAAAGCGGGCTTCCAAACAGACCCTTAATCATGTAGCATTTGAGAATAAAAGGTTCGTTGGAATAATAAAAATAATTATACGAAAAAATCAAACATTAACTTGTCCGGGCTGAATATGAACGATTGAACGGATTCCATTGGGAAAAGGAGTTCAGGATGAAAAACGTTTCCCGCCGGGGTTTTATTGTGGCAATGAGCCGGAGCCTCCTGATTGCAGGCCTTCTGCCCCTGCAGGGGGGCAGCAGGGCGCTTGCAAAGGAAAAAAAGCCGTCGGGCATAGGTCTTGCCCTCGGTTCCGGGGGCGCGTCGGGACTGGCGCACATTGTGGTCCTGGAAGCATTGGAAGAACTGGGCTTGCGACCAGCTTGCATTGCCGGCAGCAGCGTCGGGGCTTTGATCGGGGGGTTTATTGCGGCAGGCCATGATTCCAGGTCGTTGCGGGAGTTGGTGGATGAAATGGTCCCCGCTGATCTTGGCAGCTGGCTGGGCGCTGTGTTCAAAAAAGACCGGGTCCGCCTTCTGGATTTGTTCAAACTGGATATCGATGCCGGCGGACTCATCGACCAGGACGCATTCCGCGGTTTCCTGGAAGACCGGCTGAAAAGGGAGCGCTTTGAAGACCTTGACATTCCGCTTGCGGTTACGGCCACGGATTTCTGGGAACGCGAGCGGGTGGTGTTCGACAGCGGGCCCGTCATCCCGCCCATAATGGCAAGCACCGCGCTGCCGGGCATTTTCCCCCCGGTTGAATACCAGGGCAGGCTTCTTGTAGACGGCGGGATCCTCAACCCGGTACCCTATGACCTGGTCATGGACAGGGCAGCCCTCACCATTGCGGTTGATGTGACCGGAACGCGCAAACGCCTGGAAGACGGCAAACCCGGCTATATTGACCTGGTCTTCAACACGTTCGATATCATGCAGTCCAATATGATCGAATCCATGCGGAAAAAACGCGACGCCGACATTTACCTGAAGCCCCCGCTGACCGGTGTACGGGTGCTCGATTTTCACAGGGCGCAGGCCATATACGAACAGGCCGAACCCATCAAGGACGAGCTGAAGCGGAAAATCGAGGCTTTGTCCTTAATGAGCGGCGACTGAAGACAGCCTTTCTTCCGTTCCTGAACCCGTTTCTGATCAAAGACTGATCACGGCGGCGTCGCAAGCCAGGTGGACCAGCTCGGCGGCCGTTCCCATCCGTGACCCGTCAACCAGGTCCCCTTCCGCAATCCCCCGGGAATCGGCGCACGGCCGACACACCAGTATGGGAACGCCGTGTGCCTGAAGGTAGGTCATGTGGTCGTCGGCTGAATCCCCGGTGGCCGCCTTGACATTGGTGATGAGTCCCTCTTTTGCCAGGTATACCGCTTCATCCAGCAGAAAAACCGTGACATTTTTTCCTTCCTTGTGCGCCACCATTGCCATGAAAAGCGCCCGGGTGCTCCGGTTGGGGTTGTCCGTGCCGCACGAAAGGGCGATTACAACGTTGTTCGTCATGTTTTCCTCCATCGGTTGGGTTTTTCAGGGGTTGCAATTGTTCGGTATTCTTGCCCAATGTTTTTTGGAAATCAATCGTTTTATGGTGGTGGTGGACTTTTTGTCTGCCCCCGAAGGGGCGGGGCATTTTTTTCTTGACAGAAGGGGTGTGAAAAAAATATATATAAAGTCGACCGTCGACCGTCGACTTATAAAACACTGTTTAACACCTTTTTTCTCCCTTGTTGGCGGTGGTTGATTCCCTTGCGGGGTCGGAAGCCGTATGGTCCAGTCTTAACCGGCTGAATCCGCTGTTTCCCGTAAGAGCATATTTTTATTCCGGAATCAGGGATTATTAAAAAGGAGGGGCTTGTCATGAAATCGCAAAAAACCGAATATGATGCGATTGTGGTCGGCAGTGGTCCGGGAGGGGCGAGCGTGGCCCGGGAGTTGTCCCGTCTGGGGAAGAAAGTGCTTATCCTGGAGTGGGGAGACAATGATCCGGTCAAGGGGACATTCTCCCAGGTGCTTCCGCGGGCGTTTCTGCCTGGGAAGAGCATGTACGTTACCGGCCAGATGATGGGCATTATCCGGGCCATCACCACGGGCGGCAGTTCCTTGATTTATTGCGCAACGGCCTTTGATCCCCCCGTGGAAATGCTTCGTCAATACGGTGTGGATATTTCGGCGGAAGCTGCAGAAACCAGAAAGGATGTTCCTATCGGCCCCCTTTCGGAGGCCCTTATGGGGCCAGGGCCGCTGTGCTTCCTGGAAAACGCCCGTGCTCTCGGCTACGATGCCAGTCCGTTGAACAAGTTTATTTATCAGGACAAGTGCCGCACCAATTGCCAGCT
>SKZX01000026.1 GCA_007127175.1 Desulfobacterales bacterium | reverse complement strand
TTGGATTTGATGAGTTTGGCTTTTCAGCCTTACCGGGAGGCCGCCGTTCTGACATTGGTGCTTTCAGCCTTATTACGTATTACGGTTATTGGTGGTCCTCGAGCGAATTGTCGGCGACAGAGGCCCGGAACAGGTACATGCGTCACCTTCGTGGAGATATGTTTCTGCAAAACAACAATAAGCAAAGCGGGTTAAGTGTCCGCTGCTTCAGAAACATTGAATAGTGAACTTCTGGACCAAACCAAACTACTCCGAAGGTGTGTAAGAACAGAACTGCATATTTAGCAAAAGAGCACTCACACAAGAGGCGACTGCTTAATGAATATGAGACAGTTGGGAAATTCAAAACTGAGGGCAGTCTTAAGGAGAGATTGTCGGCAATAAATAAGAAACCAATTAAAAGCGTAACGACATGAACTACAAATAAGTATGCTGACAGGTGCCAAATTTTAGCTTGCACATTTATCTCTATAATTTCAGCCATCAACTACACAATAGGTCTGTTAGGTTATAAAACCATAATTAGCAACACAGGCGTATAAATGCATATATTATCTGCATAGTGTATTTATATCAAGATATAAAAAAATAAATTCCTGATAAAACAATTAATAATTAAAAAACATTACGTAACTTTATAAGTGTCTGCTGATGACGTTACCCTTGATTCTTTGGATTATCAGGTCATACGTTTCTCTAGCAAAGTGGTCATTTATTTGGTAACCAAAACAAATAGCCTGTGACATGAAACGAACGAAACTTATCCTGATCCTGTTTTTTTTGATGATGGGGGTGGGAGTTATTACATCCAGAGCGCAACATGGCTTTGTGTCTGCAGGTGGCGAAGCAACTGGCGCAGGAGGTAGCATGAGCTTCTCAACCGGACAAACAGATTATATGTATTTCTCATTTGAAACAGGAAGCATCCAGTTCGGGTTGCAGCAGGTTTTCTTTTTTGAAGATGATCAAATCCCAATTGACAGGATTCTGACTTCGAAAGATATCTTCACAGGCGAAGACCAATGCTTCGATGCTTATGAAAGCATTATCCTTGCAGGTGGTGGTGATACATTTATTGTGGATTCTGGCACAGGTGTTGACCTGATTGCAGGGCAAAGTATCTTGATGTTACCGGGCACCTTGGTTGAGTACGGTGGTTATCTGGGTGCCCGCATTTCAACTGACGGATTGTTTTGCGATGTGGATAAACCAATCGTGACTTCTATAGAGGTTCATGAGCCTGATCATACAACACATCAAGAGCCTTTGGCATCACACAAACCTGCTGATACTGACAAACCTTCCTTTTTCAGGGTCTATCCCAATCCCACTCACGGGGATTTTACGGTTGAGATAGTGCCTGACAAGACTGACTTACCCCATACCATTGAGGTATATGGGATGCGCGGCGAGATCATTATTCGTATGGAACAGCTAACGGGATGGCAACACCATATGACCCTGCAAGAGCATCAAACCGGACTGTATATGATCAGGGTGCAGCTTGGTGAAGAGATGGGCATTGAACGTATTATCAAAAAGCGATAATTCCATCAGGGATTATTTGTTCTCAAGCCAAAACATCGCCCAATCAGAAAGATCTTATAAATACAAAAAAACAAAGCAAGATGAAAAAACAAATACTATTTTTTATGGGTTTGCTCTTTGCTTTATCAGTATTTGCGCAAGCGCCACAGACATTTAGCTTTCAAGCAGTAATTCGTGATACAAATAACCTGGTTGTTGCGAACAGCCCGATTGGAATGATGACCACTATTTTACAGGGTGCTGCAGATGGAACTATTGTTTATCAGGAACTCTATCATCCCAATCCAATAACCAATATAAACGGATTGGTAACCTTAGAGGTTGGGAATGGGTTGGTATTGGCAGGTGATTTTGCCGCCATTGACTGGTCTAACGGGCCGTACTTCATAAAGACGGAAGCTGATCCAACAGGCGGAACCACTTACTCCATCACAGGTACAAGCCAAATGATGAGTGTTCCCTATGCCTTGCACGCAAACACAAGCAGCGACAGCCATTGGAAGCAAACCGACGATAATATTTATTACCATCAGGGAAATGTGGGCATCGGAATATCAGCCCCCTTATCACCACTTCATATTCAATCGGACAACCGGGCTTTCATCATCAGCGGAAATGGCGTTATTGATAACGAAAGCTTCAGGGGTTTGGGATTTCAGTATCATACATTTTTAGGCGAAGGGGCAATCATGTCATCTTATCCAGGTGGTTTCGGACGGCTATCTTTTCATACCACGCAAGCTGGTACGATGTCGGAAAGAATGCGGATTGAATATAATGGCAATGTAGGTATTGGTACAAATGTACCCGGCCAACGATTGGATGTGAGTGGTAATATTCGACTAAGCGGTGGGAACCGAAGCCTGGGAACCTGGTCAAATCACCATCTATATCTGACTACAAACGATGTCATCCAGATGACAATCTTATCAAATGGCAATGTAGGGATCGGCAATACTAATCCAATAAATAAACTAAGAGTAACTGGTACTTTAGGACCAGATCTCGCATATTTTGCCAATTTTCATGATGCCGGCACTGTAGGTCCTCAAACCTCAGTTTATGGTTATTTATCATCAGGGCAGCCAGGCAGCGGTTATGGAAATGATAAAACCCGTGCACCGGTGAAGGGTTATGCTTATTGGGGTTACGCTTATACTTTTGGGGTAGCAGGTTACAGATTTAATGATTTTTATAACAGAAGTGGCGGAGTTTACGGTGGCTCAACCCATGATCTCACACCACTGGGATGGGGTTGCCTTGGATACAGAAGCAGCACAGGCAGTCATTGGGGTGGATATTTTAACGCCACAACTACCGGAAGCGGGAAAAGCAGCACGGATGCCATGATCAATGGCGGAATTTCCGCCTGGGGCGACCTGTTTGGCGCCGATATACATGGTAAAATTTATGGAATGTTTGTAGAAGGCGAAAACTACGCCATATACTCCAACGGCGTCAATTACAAAAACAACCTGGATGTGCATTTGCAGGAAAATGGCAGCAATACCCTTTTGGTTCTTTACACCAGTGTTTCAAATGAGGTTACGGTGCAAACATCAGGCATTGCCACACTCAGCAATGGAAAAGCCAGCATCATGTTCGACCCGGTATTTGCGGCAACCGTATCAGATAAAGAGCCGGTAATCGTAACAGTTACACCCATAGGAAATTCCAATGGAGTTTACCTTGAAAGTGTGGATACCAGAGGTTTTGCAATAGTAGAAAACAACAATGGCAAAAGCAATGTTATGGTTAACTACATTGCCATAGGCAGGCGTGCAGGATATGAAAACCCATCACTGGCTCCGGAGGTAATAGATGCAGAATATACTTCGAAGATAACCCGTGGCCTGCATAACGATGCCATTACCGAAACCGACGGTGAAGGCCTGTATTACGAAAACGGAAAGTTGGTAGTGGGTAAACATCCATCAACCATGGTAACAGAACCAAAACCTGCAGAACCCAATATCATTCAACAACACCCACCCGATTAGGCATGGCATATAAACAATGTCAATCATTATGAATTATGTGCGTTAGGTTTTTCGACACATCCAGACCCCAAAAGCCAGAATCATCGGATTGATTCGTTCCCCGGTTTTTATAGTTTAATGATGGTCTGCTTATCAGCTCCGTGATGCAGATGTAAACATTAAGCGTATTACGGCTATTAGTGGAAGTATTTATTTTTATGTTTTTATACATGTATATAAATATTTAATCCACCTTCGCAAAACTTAACAAACGTTTGATTTATTCAATCGTCCAACATAAACAATGAAATTTACCTGCTCACTATTGTTGTTAAAATCCTCATTAAAAACACGTTAACTATGAAAATGAAAATTTGTTTTTTGCTGTTATTGATCTTATCGGCCTTTGGTGCCAGCGGTGCTGTTATTCAAGGCACATCAGGTCCATTTCCTTTGGACACTTCATCTTCTGTACCTGTTTCGCTTGTTGCCCTGGCTGTTTCGGCAGGACTCATCGGCGGATACACGGTATTTCGCAGTGTTCGGTCCCGGAAAAAAGCATCAGCCTGATGCCCATTGTGATTACTCGTCAGGAGGACAATCAAATG
>SKZX01000155.1 GCA_007127175.1 Desulfobacterales bacterium | reverse complement strand
GTCCCCTTTTTGAAAAATAAATCTGTCCCCTTTTTTACATCCGGGTGGGGACATGACCGAACCCGGGGGAAATGATCTACAGCCCACCAAACACCTTTTCCATGTCGTCGTCGGTCAGGCACCGCTCCGATTCGTCCGGGGCCATGGCATCGGCTTCCATCTTCCGGCGGTCATAGGCGGGGTCGAGCACCTGTTTATAGTATTCATGTTGAATCAACAGGTTCATGATCTCGCTGGTGCCGGTCCAGATCATGCCAAGCCGGGTGTCGCGCAGGGCCCGTTCAATGGGATAGACCTCGGTATACCCGATCCCCCCCATGATCTGCATGGCGTTGTTGACGATTTCCCAGGCCGCTTCCGTGGCGAATTTCTTGGCCTCGCTCACCAGCCTGCGCACATCGGGATAGTTTTCGTCCACGGCCAGCGCGGCCATGTAGGTAATGGCCCGGGCCGCATCGAGCTGGGTGATCGAATCGGCCACGTTAAAGCTGATCGCCTGGTACTTGCGGATTTCTTTGCCAAAGGCGCGCCTGCGGTCGGAGTAGCGCACCGCCAGGTCCAGCGCGCCCCACACGCCCAGGCATCCCGCGGCCGATGTCAGCCGCTCGGGAATCATCATCTGGTGGAAGCACAGGGCGCCCCCGTGCAGTTCGCCCACGAGGTTTTCTTTGGGCACTTTCACGTCCCGGAAAACGAGCCGGCCGGTGCCGCCGCCGCGGCAGCCCAGAAGGCCGTAGAGGTACTCGGTTTTCACCCCGGGGCCGCGGTCCACGATCAGCAGGCTGATGCGCGCGTACTTGTGGGCGTTGGGGTCGAAATTGGTCCGGCAATAGACCAGGAAAAAATCCGCGCCTTCCGCGCCTACCACAAAGCGCTTCATGCCGTTTAACAGGAAATGGTCCCCCTTGTCCTCGGCCTTGGTCATGGCGCCGAAAAAATCGGATCCCCCCCGGGGTTCCGTGAGCGCCTCGGCGGACACCAGTTTTCCTTCGAGATAGGGTTTCAGGTATTTCTGCTTCTGCTCCTCGCTGCCGAACCGGTACAGGGCTTCGCCGACAATGGACGGCATCACGAAGGCGCACCCAAGGGCCATGCCCAGGCACCCGATTTCCTCGGCGGCAGCCGTCTCGGCCACCCAGCGCATTCCCCGGCCGCCGTATTCTTCCGGAAACCGGACGCCGAACAGTTTACGCGCAGCCAGTTTTTCAACGAACTCCCGCGGATAAGTAATTTCATCCTTGTCCATTTTCCGGAGAAAATCGCTTTCGATTTCCTCCCGCACAAACGCGCGGACCTCTTTTTTCAGCGCCTGTTCTTCCGGCGTCAGCATGAAATCGTACATGGCGTCCCTCCCGTTGGGTTGTGATGAGCGTATAGCCGGTGGTTTCAACCACCGGATAGGCGATATCAATGATTTCATTGGAGTCCTGAAGGCACGACCTATGTTGTATGTCGTCCCTTCAGGACTCCCCGGTTTTGTTGTGTATGCCATGTACCGGTGGTTGAAACCACCGGCTATAATCCTTATCCCCTCCGGGGATTGAGCATACGCATATGTCCTAACTCCATACCGGTGGTTGAAACCACCGGCTATAATCCTTATCCCCTTCGGGGATGGTTAATGATCTCAGGCCTGTTGGGTTGGTGATGAGAAATCAGCTCAAAATCGTTTTTCAGCCCATTCGATTGTCAGGGTCTGGTTTTTTCAAAATCGAAATCGGGATCGAAATCGGTTTTTTCATATCCATATCCGACGGCGTTTGCCGACACACAGCAACCGCTTTCACCCGAGGGGCTGGAACCCCCTTCAAAAATCGTCTTCCGGTTGCGCCAAATTTTTTTCTTTCGATACCGATTTCGATTTCGATTACGATTACGCCCAAAATAAAAAGCGGGCCTGAAGACAATGGTTGAATTTCCAAAGCTTTTCCCGCAGTATTGCAGGCGGTTGATATATACCTATCGATTATGGAAATCGCTGTCAAGGAGGTGCAGCAACCCCTTGGGTAGAATATGACGCGATGGCCCGGTGGGAAATTCTCGTTAAGCCGTTTTTGGTATGCCCCGGAGGGGCATGAGGTATAGCCGGTGGTTTCAACCACCGGATAGGCGATATCAATGATTTCATTGGCGTCCTCGAGGGACGACACAGGTTGTATGTCGTCCCTTCAGGACTCCCCGGTTTTGTCGTGTATGCCGTGTACCGGTGGTTGAAACCACCGGCTATAATCTTTATCCCCTCCGGGGATTGAGCCATACGCATATGTCCTAACGCCATACCGGTGGCGTTAACCGGGTAAAGCCTGCCTTTGTTTATGATGCTTGACTCGGCAGCGGTTATGTGCAAAGCAGGATACATGAACTATCCCATCATCGATCCGGTTATTTTCGAGTTCGGCCCGCTGCAGGTCCGCTGGTACGGGCTGATGTACATCATCGGCTTTGTCCTGGCCTACCTGATTCTGCTGTATCTGTCCAGGCGACGGGTGTTCAGCATCGACCGGAACGATATCGAAGACCTCATGGTATACGGCATCATCGGGCTGCTCCTTGGCGCCCGCCTGGGATACTGCATCTTTTACAACCTGGAGTTCTATCTTGCCCACCCTCTGAAAATACTGGCTGTGTGGGAAGGGGGGTTGTCCTTTCACGGGGGGTTGATCGGCCTGGTGGCTGCGGGCGCCCTGTTTGCCCGGATGAGAAACAAGCCGTTTCTCATGCTGGCCGATATGGGGGCTGTGGCTGCAACACCGGGCCTTTTTTTCGGCCGGATGGGCAATTTCATCAACGGCGAGCTCTACGGCAGGGTCACGGATGTGCCGTGGGGGATGGTTTTTCCCGGTGCGGGCCCGCATCCCCGGCATCCGTCCCAGTTGTACGAGGCGTTTCTGGAAGGGATCGTCCTGTTTGCCGTTCTTTTCTTTTTGAGCCTGCGGGTGAAGGTGCGCGGGGTTCTGATTGCCGTTTTTCTCATGGGGTATGGTGCTGCACGATTTTTCGTGGAATTTTTCCGGGAGCCGGACGCACACCTCGGCTTTGTTGTGGGAATACTGACCATGGGGCAGGTGTTAAGCCTTTTCATGGTGGCGGCCGGCGCGGCCGTTCTCACCTTGGCAGTCCTTTGGGGAGAAAAGGGAAAATAGCGCATAATTGGATGGGTATTTTCCGGGATTCTTTTGTTTGTCGCATCAGGCGGGAAGCGTCATTTGGTGTGTTTCGTAGAATGCTGCCACGATCGACCAGAGGTCCCGGGGGAGCCGTGTTTTGACCTGCTCGGCAATGGAGGCGGGCACTTCCCCGTAATAGGCCTCGGCAACGGCCCCGGTAATGCAGGCCAGGGTGTCTGCGTCCCCGCCTAGAGAGACGGCGTTCCGGACGGCGTCTTCGTAGGATTCTGATTCAAGAAAGCAGATGATTGCTTCCGGGACCGTTCCCTGGCAGGAAATGTCAAATCCGTATGTGGGGCGGATCTTGTCAAGTGTCCGGTCAACATCGTAGCCGAAACGGTCCCGGATTTCTTTTTGAATAGTTTTTTTGCTTTCTCCGGTCCGTGCGAAAAACACGGCTGCCGCCGCGGCCTGCGCCCCTTTGATCCCCTCGGGGTGGTCGTGGGATATGTCCGCGCTTCGCTCGGCTTCTGCAAGGACGGTTTCCAAATCACCAAAGGCGAACCCCACCGGGCTGACCCGCATGGCCGAGCCGTTCCCCCAGCTGTTGTAGGGTTGGGGGTCTTCCGATGACAGCCAGCGGATAAAAGAGCCGCCGTAGCCGGCGTTGGGGTAGCGCCTGCCGGTTTCCCACACCCACCGGCGGTAGTCCCCGTTCCCGAGGATGGCTTTTGCAACCGCCACGGTCAACACCGTATCGTCGGTAAACCGGCAGGCGGGGTGGAACAGGGGGAAATCCTTTGTCTTGAGGGGGGTGTGCTCATACACGGAGCCGATGATATCACCTGCGATTGCGCCGATCATGGGTTCCCTCCGGTGTTGGGTTTTACCGTAATTATGCCCCGTAGGGGCATTATCATGCAGCCGGTGGTTTCAACCACCGGTAAGGCATTATGTTTCGTGTGTTGGAGTCCTGAAGGGACGACATAAATTTGGTGTCGTCCCTTCAGGACTCCGGGTTTTTGTTATATCCTGTT
>SKZX01000157.1 GCA_007127175.1 Desulfobacterales bacterium | reverse complement strand
CTATGGCTCGATACGCCGCGTCCTGAAAACTCGCCCCTATCGGGGCTCAAACAGTTCAGGACGCCTGGCGCATCTTCGCCATGCGCTGTCTGCCATGCCCTCACAATGTTGCGTCAACCAATACTCCGCACCGGTATGGAATTGTCCATTTTGATAACGTCAACAGGCCGTGTTCACGGCATCCAAAATGACAGATCAACACATTTATCCTTAAATAAAATCGCAGGCAGAAGTTGTGACCCGGGAGACAGACTGGAAGTCTGTCCCCTGGGGGGTGTTGGCTTCGATCCGCAGACTGAAAAACTGGCCCTGGCAGCTCTGCAAATTCGACGCCGATAGCAACCCCGACCCCGAAAATCAGAACATCCCTTTGGTGCAATTGCCCTTATATAAATGATCAATTTCCATTGTTTGGGGGTGTGAGGCGGTGTCGCCCGTGAGCAACATTGCAAGGGATTGGCGGCATCTCTTGGCAAAGATACGCCCGGCGTCCTGAATTGTTTGAGCCCCGATAGGGGCGAGTTTTCAGGACGCGGCGTATCGAGCCATAGAGATGCCCCAATCACTTGCAGTTGCTGAGGGGGACACCGCCTCACACCCCCAAACAATGGAAATTGAACCTTATTAAATTCGGAGGGGCGATCCCCCTGCCATCATTCGGTTGACAATCCCGCCGAATAAGCTGATAATACATGCCAAAAAGATGGGACACGCTGGACGTATGGCAAGTGAATCTTTTTGCATAAACCCGACAGAATCAAGCCGATGAAAACAATCCCGACAACCCCTTTTAACGGCCAATACGGCGGGGCTTCATGCCTGTTCATCTCCATCATCCTCATTCTGATTGTTGCTGCCGGGCTTTTCACGCTTCAGTCATACCTTTCAAACGGAAACGATGCACCGCAAAGCACCGAAGAAGACGCCCGCTTTGACCTGGAAGAAGTCCGCCCGGGATGGTGGGAGACCCGAAAATTCATCTATTTCGACATTCCCGCAAGGGTTGTTTTCAAGCTTCCGGAAAAGGACGGGCCCGACCCCAGGGCCCTTTCCGTGAAAATATGGGATGAGTTCGAAAGAATCGGTAAAATTTTCAACCCGTTCGATTCGGCTTCGGAAACAGCCCGGCTCAACCGCCCCGAAACCCATGGGGCAACACCCGTTTCCAGGGACATGCATGCCGTTCTGTCCCTTTCCAGAGAGCTGTGGGAAGCCAGCAACGGCGCGTTCGACCCGACCACCCTGCCGCTGAAACGGATGTGGGAGGCGGCTGTTCAATCCCAGCAGATCCCGACAAACCGGGAAATCATGCGGACAATGGAGCAGGTCGGCTTCGACAATCTGGAAATCATGATAGACCGGGAGCAGGTCAAGCTGAAAAACAGGCATGTTCAATTTGATTTCGGCGGAATCGCCAAAGGGTACGCAGTCGATCAGGTAAGCAGCCTGCTCCGTGAGCAAGGCATACCCGCAGCCCTGGTGGCGCTTTCCGGGGAAATCAGGGCTTACGGCGACAACAACGGTGAGCCCTGGCGCATTGGCATCCAAAACCCCATAAAGATGAACGGCTTATGGGGTATTGTTTCGTCGGACGGCGACATCCGGGTTTCCACCAGCGGCAACTACCGCCAGCCGCTGCGCATCGCCGGCCGCGAATTCTACCATATCTTCAACCCCCGCACCGGCAGGCCTGTTTCCGAGAGGATTCTTGGTGTTACCACCCTATGCACCGCGCAGAAGGCATCAAATGCGCTTCTCGACGGCGCTGCCACGGCCATCGTGGTCATGGGCACGGCAACCGGCATCCCCTTTGCCGAAAGCGCAGGCATCGAGGCCCTTGTCATTAAACGGTCACGGGATGGAAAAATCGAGGAAGTCATGACCAGCGGATTCAAACGCCTGTATGAACCCGCACCGAAAACCGAATAGCCCGCCCCTAAACCATTCTGAAAAACCCTTCAATTCTCATTGACACCATTTTTTATTTATAGTATCGAATTTGTTTCTTAAAATGGAAGATCTGCCGTTTTTTAAGGATTACGGGCTTTTTGTCCATTTTCGGGAAGGTTCCGGCTTCCCATGGCAGACGCAAAAACAATATGAATGATCGTCCGGATGGCCATCAATATTATTTAATACATCGTTTTTTTAGCCTTTACAGCATCAAGCGGTTTTTACCGGGGCGAATTATGAAAGGAAGAATATACGTATGGAAACAGCACCCAAGCAGGCAGCAAATCAACCCATCGGCTCCGTAATGGTTCTCGGTGCGGGAATCGCGGGCATGCAGTCCGCGCTCGATTTAGCGAATTCGGGATATTATGTTTATCTGGTTGAAAAAACATCCGCCATCGGCGGCATCATGAGCCAACTGGACAAGACCTTCCCGACCAACGACTGTGCCATGTGAGTCATCTCGCCCAAACTGGTCGAGGTCGGCCGGCACCTGAACATCGAATTATTGACCAATACTGAACTGTTGAACCTCGAGGGGGGACCGGGCCGCTTCAAGGCCCACATCCGCAGGGAACCCAGGTATGTCGACATCTCCAAGTGCACCAGCTGCGGAGAATGCGAAAAAGCCTGCCCCATTGAGGTCTTAAACGAGCAGGACAAAGGGCTTTCCAAGCGGAAGGCCGCCTACAAGAAATACGCCCAGGCCATACCCGGGGCATACGCCATCAGCAAGCGGGGCACGGCCCCGTGCAAGGCGACCTGCCCGGCCCACGTGAGCATCCAGGGGTATATCGCATTGATCAACCAGGGGAAATACAAGGAAGCCATCGAGCTGTTCCGGGACGCCCACCCCTTCCCGGGCGTGTGCGGCCGCGTGTGCCACCACCCCTGTGAAAAGGCCTGTACCCGGGGCGATTATGACGAACCCCTGGCCATCCGGGAGCTGCACCGGTTCCTGGCGGACTGGGAGACCACGGCCGATGAGACGCTACTGCCGGAAGCCCCGGAAGAAAAGCGCGACGAGAAAGTCGCCGTGATCGGTTCCGGGCCTGCCGGCCTGTCCACCGCGTATTTTCTTGTCCGCAAAGGATACACGGTTACCATCTACGAAAAGCTCCCGGTCGCCGGCGGCATGATGGCCGTCGGCATCCCCGAGTACCGGCTGCCCAGGAACATGCTCCAGCGTGAAATCGATATTATCTGCGATCTGGGCGTTGAGATCAAAACCGGTGTGACCTTCGGGAAGGACATCACCTTTGACAGCCTCAAGGCGGACGGCTATGCCGCCGTGTTCATGGGCATCGGCCTTCATGGGGGGCGCAGTCTCGGCATCGAGAACGAGGATGCCGAAGGCGTGCTCCAGGGGGTGGACTTCCTGCGGGATGCCGCCCTGGGCAAGGATGTGCCCATCGGGAAGAACGTTCTGGTCATCGGCGGCGGCAACGTGGCCATCGACGTGGCGCTCACGGCCAAGCGCAAAGGCGCGGAAAACGTCACCATGGTCTGCCTGGAGAAGCGCGAGGAAATGCCCGCCTGGGAGCATGAAATCGAGGAAGCCCTGGAAGGGGACATCAACATCGTCAACTCCTACGGTCCCAAGTCCTTTTTCCTCGACAAGGACACGAAACAGTTCTCCGGCATCGAGTTCAAGACCTGCACGGCGGTATTTGACGAGCAGGGGCGCTTTTCCCCGTCCTTTGACGAGGCCGCCTGCGAGGCGTTTTTCGGCGACACGGTGATCATCGCCATCGGCCAGGCCACGGATGTCTCGGACATGGAAGCCCAGAATGTCCCCATGACCGGCCGCGGCGGGCTTCAAGCGGACCCGGTAACGCTTCAGACACCCATGGAATGGGTCTTTGCGGGCGGCGACGCCTTTTACGGCCCCAAGTCCGTGGTGGACGCGGTGGCATCGGGCAAGGAAGCCGCTGAAAGCATCCACCGGTACATCAACGGGATGGACCTGAAGGAAGGTCGCATAAAAGATTGGCTCTATGAAAAGCCGGACGTCAAAAACGAGCCCCACAAGGACCGCACCCCGGTGCGCTGCCTGGACCCCAAGGCCCGGGAGTGCAACTTCCTGGAGGTCTCCTTCGGGTACAACGCGGAAGAGGCGAAGACCGAGGCCGACCGGTGCCTGGAATGCGGCATCTGCTCCGAGTGCTACCAGTGCGTCAAGGCCTGTCTGG
>SKZX01000184.1 GCA_007127175.1 Desulfobacterales bacterium | reverse complement strand
CCGTCATTCTCCTGGGAAACGATGCCCTTATGGCCCGGGAGAAAATTGCGCACCCCGGCAGCGAAACCCGGGGCACGGTCGTCCATGTTGCCGTCAATGCCCGTTATGCCGGGCACATTCAAATCGGGGACCGGATCAAGCCGGATGCGGCGGACGCCGTTTCATCCCTCCGGAAAAACGGCGTCAAGCGCATTGTGATGCTCACCGGGGACAACGCGGCAGTCGCTGCATCGGTGGCCGACAGCCTGGGGCTCGATGAATACTACGCCGGCCTTCTCCCGGAAGACAAGGTGCGGATTTTCGAATCCATTCAATCGGACTGCGCGGGGGACGGAAAGGTGGCCTTCGTGGGGGACGGCATTAATGATGCCCCGGTCATCGCCCGTGCGGATGTGGGCGTTGCCATGGGCGCCCTCGGGTCGGACGCCGCCATAGAGACTGCGGACGTGGTGCTGATGACCGATTCCCCATCCAAAATGGCCGAGGCGGTCGCCATCGGGCGGCGGACCCGGGTTATCGTCTGGGAGAATATCATCCTCGCCCTTTCGGTAAAGGCCATTGTCATCGGCCTGGGCACATTCGGTCTGGCGACCATGTGGATGGCTGTTTTCGCGGATGTGGGAACGGCGCTTCTGGCGGTTCTCAACGCAACGCGAATGCTTGCGGAAAAACCGGAAGCCGTTGCCCTTGGGGAAAAAGTGTCTGCAGAGGGGCACACAGGTCTCCCCCGGACCGCATGAACCGGCGTTTCCCGTTTAAACGATTGACACCCGGCAGGCATTTGATTTACAACCACACCATTATCGCTCCCTGAATCCCCCATAGTGTGGTTGCAATGGCATGAGAAGAACGCTTGACATCGGGTTTGATGAAGCCCTGAAACTGGCGATGGAAAATGTCTTCCCTGCAAGACAGGAGACATTGCCGGTGAATCAGGCGGTCGGCCGCGTTGTTTCAAGGCCGGTGCATGCCCGGGTCGACTCCCCCTCTGTGACCGCTTCCCTGAAAGACGGTTATGCCGTCGTGTCCTCGGACATCGCTCACGCATCCCCTGAAAAACCAGTGCAATTGAACGTCATCGGCCATGTGGCCGCGGGCGACGCCGGCGGCAAAGTGGTCGCTGCGGGAAGCGCCGTGCGGATTTTAAGCGGCGCGCCCGTCCCAGAGGGCGCCGATGCCGTTATTGCCGATGAATTCGTGGTTTCAGCGGGTTCATATATCCAGGCCTTCGCCGACGCATCCCCCGGTCGTAACATCCTGGACAGGGGCGCTGACGTTTTTGCCGGTGAGCTGCTCATGGATATTGGGGACCGGCTGAGGCCGCAATCCGCAGGGCTGATCGTGGCCGGGGGGATATCGGAAGTCACCGTTTTTTCACGCCCCGTCGTCGGCCTGCTGGCGACCGGCAGCGAGGTCCTGCTTCCGGGCAGCCGCTTTGAGGAGGGAAAGCTCTATGCCAGCAATATGGCACTCCAGCACGCATGGTTTGCTTCCGAGGGCTTTGATGTGATATTCCGGCTTTCCGGGGATTCGGAAAAAGATATCGCCGATGCGGTATCGTCGCTCCTGTCGGAGGCGGACGTGCTGATCACTTCCGGGGGCGCATGGAAAGGGGATCGCGACCTCATGGTCAAGGTCCTGGACACCCTTGGGTGGAACATGATCTTTCACCGCGTCCGCATGGGCCCCGGGAAAGCCGTCGGCATGGGAGTGCTGGGCAAAAAGCCGGTCTTCTGCCTTCCCGGCGGGCCGGCATCCAATGAGGCCGCTTTTATGATGATTGTCTTTCCGGCTGTCCTTAAGATGGCCGGGTATACCCATGCCCCTTTCTTAAGGCTTCACGGCCTGCTGGCCAAGCCGGTTTATGGCCAGATTGACTGGACGCAGTTCATCCAGTGCGGCATGTCTGTTGAGCGATCCCGGATCATCCTCCATCCGGAAAAAATGAAAAGCCGGCTGGCGGCCATGGCCAAATCCGCGGCGGTGATCCGGATCCCGGAGGGGGTCGAAACCCTGGCCCAAGGGGCGGAGGTTCCGTTTATCTGCCTTGACCGGCGGCGTTTCATGACGCCGATTTCCGGGTGACAGCCAACCCCGACATTTTTCCCGAAGGCTTCTGTTGATGCAAAATGAACAGATCCATATCCTGGAAGACATCTTTCAGACGATAACGCAGTCGGCAAGCCCGAAGCAGACCCTTGAACTGCTAATGGAAATGATCGCCCTTCGACTGAAGATCGATGTATGCTCTGTTTATACCTACAACCGCCAGGAAAACCGGCTCGTTTTAAAGGCAACCCACGGCCTTGCACCCGAATCCGTCGGGGAAATCGAGATGGGGCTGAACGAAGGCCTTACGGGGATGGCGATCGAGGAGATGAAGCCGGTTTTCGTCATCAACCCGTCGGAACACCCCCGATTCAAATACTACGCCAAAAGCGGCGAGGAAAAATACAGGACGTTTCTGGCGCTTCCCCTTATTTATCACCAGCGGGTCCTGGGAGTGCTGGTGCTCCAGACCATCTCTGAAAACAGCATCCGGGAAAAAGACATCCCTGTTTTTGCCAACATCGCCAGCCAGATATCGGCGACGGTCGCATATACCGGGCTGCTGGAGAATGCCTTTGGCGACCGGAAGACGGAAGCGCCTCCGGTACCGGCAAAAAAACGGGGGCGTAAACCCCGGGCGCGTGACGATGAAAAACACCTTCATGGCGAAGCTGTTTCTGAAGGGGTTGCAGAGGGCCGGGCCTATTATCTCCAGGAAAATATCGATTTTGAGCAGGTTTCCCTGGTATATACGAACGACCCCGGCCAGGAAATCCGGCGCATCGAGTCCGCGTTCAGGCATGCGGCGCTGCAGATCAGGGATGTGATGGGTCAGAGCAAGGGTGTCACCGACCAGGAAATGTCGATCATCGACGCGCACCTGATGTTCCTGAAAGACCCGGCCCTGAAGTTGAAGATCGAATCCGTGATCGAGAAGGGTATCAGTGCGGAATTTGCCCTGAAACATGTGATCATGGCATACGTTGAAATGTTCAGAAAGATGGAGGACGCTTACCTGAGTGAGCGGGCGGCCGACGTCATGGATATCGGCCGGCGGGTCCTGGGCCATCTCATGGGTATTTCAGGGGATGCAGACCAGGCGTTTACCGAGCCGACCATTGTCGTGGCCTCGGATATCTCCCCCGTGGACCTGCTTGCCATACGGCAGCCCAACCTCAAGGGGGTCGCCCTGGCAAGGAGCGGGAAGACCTCCCACACGGTCATTCTGGCCAAATCCCTTGAAATCCCCATCGTTATCGGCATTGATCGTCTGCTCCAGAAGGTTCGGCAGAATGACCATATTATCCTGGACGGTGCTTCCGGGTTTGTTTTTGTCAATCCCGACGCTGACATACAGGAAGCCTATGCGCGGCGCAAGGAAGCGGATGAAAAGGCTGTTCTGCAGCTTGAGAGCATCCGGCACCTGCCCGCCGAGACCCTTGACGGGAAAACCGTTTTAATGGGCGCCAATATCGGGCTGCTGTCGGATACGGCTCTGGTGAACAAGTACGGTGCCGACCATATCGGGCTTTACCGGACCGAGTTTCCGTTTCTGCTCAGGAGATCTTTTCCCACGGAGGAGGAGCAGGTCACCCTTTACAGAAAAATAGTCGAGCGTTCAGACGGCCGCAGTGTTACCATACGCACCTTTGATGTGGGGGGGGACAAGTTCCTGTCCTACCTGGACTACCCCCGGGAGGACAATCCGTTTCTGGGATGGCGTTCCATACGCATCAGCCTGGAACTGGAAGAAGAGTTTTCCACCCAGATCCGGGCGATTCTGCAGGCGTCGGCTTTTGGCAGCGTCAACATCCTTTTCCCCATGATCTCGTCTGTTGAAGAAATCCGAATGGTGTCGGATTTGCTTGCAAAGGCGAAAAAAGACTTAGATAAGCGCAATATCCCATATGACAGGGATATACGCTCTGGGATCATGATTGAGGTTCCGTCCGCCGTGTTTATCTTAAGGCGCCTCCTCCAATACGCTGACTTCATAAGCATCGGCACCAACGACCTTGTCCAGTACCTTCTGGCCGTGGACCGGAACAACAAGAAGGTCGCCTCGCGCTACAATTCCCTTCACCCCTCGGTAATCGCCATGAT
>SKZX01000029.1 GCA_007127175.1 Desulfobacterales bacterium | reverse complement strand
TATTGTATGAGCCCCTCGTCACGGGCTTCCAGCAGAAAATCGTGCATTTTTTTCTGGGTATAGGGGTCGCCGATCTGCACGTGCCCGGCAGGGGTATGCGCCGAAAAGCTCTCGGAAGAGGCCGTGACCCCGTGGATTCCGTCCTTTCCGACCCTTCCGCCGCACATGACGATAAGTTCGCCGGGGGACGTGGTCTTCTGCTCGGCAGGCGCGCCGTTGACACGGGCGGGCATGATGCCCAGTGCCGTGACGAACACAAGGCATTTGCCCATGTAGCCCGGATGGAAGATCACCTGGCCGAATGGCGTGGGGATGCCGCTCTTGTTGCCGCCGTCGCGCACCCCTTCGATCACGCCGTCCAGCAGGCGCCGGGGATGCAGCCGGGGCTTGAGCTCACCATTATAGTTTCGCTCACCCACGCAGAACCCGTAGCTGCCCATGACCAGGCGCGATCCCTTGCCCGTTCCCAGGGGGTCGCGGTACACCCCGACAATGCCGGTGATGGCGCCGCCGTAGGCCTCCATGTTGGACGGCGAATTGTGGGTCTCGCCGGTGATCACGTAGTAATGGTCTTTATCAAAGCGGCCCACCCCGGCATTGTCCCACAAAACAGAGACCACCCAGTCCTTTTTTTGCTGCAGCGCCAGGGTCGGGGCCTGGATGAAGGTTTTGAACAGGTTGTCGATTTCTTCGACTTTCCCGGACGCGCGGTCGCGGTAGACAAACCGCGCCTGGAAGGTGTTGTGGTTGCAGTGGTCCGATCGCGCCTGGGAGATGTACTCGATCTCCACGTCCGTGGGGTCGGAAAGCCCGGCCGACCGGCGCTCGGCCATTACACCCGGATCGTTGAAATAGGCGCGGATCACGGGGATATCATTGTCATTCAAGGCAAGGTTGCGCGCGTCGCTGATCTGCTTGACGGTTTCATCAGAATCAATGGGGATGGTGGTCACCGTGGGCACGTGATCCAGCCTGACCTTGGGGATGATCATGCCGGTCCCGGCTTTCCGGTCCCACTCGGCCGCCGGAAAGACCCGCACCTGCTGGATGATATCGTTGGACAGGAGCTCACCTGCGATCAGGCGGGCATCATCGATGCCCATGGATTGCGCGGTGATGCAGTAGCGGCGCGACGTGTACACGCTTTCGCCCGGGGCGAAGCGCACGCCAGTGACATCCTCGATGGCCTCCACAGCGGTCTCCCCGGGATTGTCCTTGACGCCGGGGCGGTATCCCACCCAGATGCACCAGTCAAAGGCGATGTCCAGGGGGTCGTAGGACGAAAACTGGGTGACCGGGTTGGTGAAGATGTCGTCTTTGATCTGCCGCAGCTGCTCGCCGGTCAGGTCCTTGTCGATGGTGAGGATATGGACGCAGCGCACGGCGCTCATGTCCATGCGGAAATAGGCAGCGGCCTTTTTTGCCACCTGCTGGCCTTCCGCGTCCAGGAGGTCCGGTTTCAATGCGATTTCGAGGCGATGGGGCATAGGTTGTATGTTGTAGGTTGTAGGTTGTATGTTGTAGGTTGTAGGTTGTAGGTTATTTGTTATCGGTTATTGGTTATTGGTTAATGGTTATTCGTTCATTGTTATCAGGTTTCAGGTAGCAGCAGGCGCTAATAACCCCCCAGGGGACAGACTTCCAGTCTGTCTCCCGGGTCAATGCCAATATCCCGGATGCACCGATTCAACCCGGGAGACGGAATTGAATTCCGTCTCCTGGAGGCACTGCAATACAAAACACTAGAAACTCGTCCCGGTTATAATCCGCATGATGTCGTTGTAAAACACGAAAATGATCAGCGTCAACAGAATAAACAGCCCGATCTGCTGGGCAACTTCCCGGGTCCTTATGGATACCGGGCTTCCCTTGACCGCCTCGATGCTGAAAAACAAAAGGTGCCCGCCGTCCAGGACCGGGATCGGCAGCAGGTTCAGTATCCCGAGGTTGATGCTCACAAGGGCGATGAAACCCAGAAGATTGATCAGCCCGTGCTGCACCTGCTCACCCGCCATCTGGGCGATCATGATGGGACCGCCAAGGTTGTCCACGGAAACGGTGCCACGGATCATCTTTGACACGCTGACAACCGTGAGCTCCACGATCAGCCAGGTGCGGTGTATGCTTTCACCAAAAGCCGCAACAGGCCCCAGGCGGATGGTGCCGGTACTGCCCGCGGCCGTGACGCCGATGATATACCGGTCGTGGAGCTCGCCGAAAATATCCTCCATGGGCTCCACCACCGGCTTGATGATTTTTTCCATGGTCCGGCCGTCCCGCTCGATCAGGAGGGTGACGGGCGCACCGTCGCTTTTGGCAATTGCCTCGGCCATTTCCGACCAGCTTTCAATGGGTTTGCCGGCGATGGATGCAATCCGGTCCCCCTGCTGCAAGCCGGCTTCCGCGGCCGGCGAATCCGGTCTGACCTTTCCGATTTCGGGCTTGAGGTACGTCAGGCCGGCAACGGCGAACAAGGCGAAAAAAATGACAACCGCCAGAAGAAAGTTGAATACCGGCCCGGCGGCAACAATGGCCATGCGCTGGGAAACCGGCTTATGGGTAAAGGAAACCTGCCGCTCTGCTTCGTCGAGCGGCGCGTCAGGCTGTTCCCCGACCATTTTTACGAACCCGCCCAGGGGGAATGCCGCAATGCAGTATTCGGTCCGCCCCCTTTTCCATTTCACCAGGGCGGGGCCGAAGCCCAGGGAAAACTTTTCCACGCCGACGCCAAACAGCCTGGCCATGATGAAATGGCCCAGCTCATGGAAAAAGATCAGTACACCTAAAACGATTACAAGGCCGATAACAGAACTCATGCCGTGGCTTTTCCTTCAGTATTGTGGATCCTTGTTTGAGCGGTCTCACGGGCCCATCGGTCGGCTTCCAGGATATCGTCCATCCCGGGGGAAGCGACCGGCCCATGCCGGTCCATGGTTTCCTCGATGAGCCCGGCAATCCGGTCGAAACCGATGCGGCCCCCGAGAAAAGCGGATACGGCGATTTCGTTTGCCGCGTTCAATACCGCCGGCATGGTGCCGCCGGTTTCGCATGCCCGGAAAGCAAGGGCGATGCATGGGAATTTGATCATATCCGGCGCCTGGAAGCACAATTTGCCGACAGCCGGAAAATCCGGTGGTGAAACGCCGATGGCAAGCCGCTCCGGATGCGAAAGGGCATACGCGATGGCGCCTTTCATGTCCGGCACCCCCATCTGGGCGATAACCGACCCGTCCCGGAAAGCGACCATGGAATGAACGATGCTCTGGGGGTGAATCAGCACCTCGATGGATTCGTGGGATATGCCGAACAAATGCTTGGCTTCTATCACCTCCAGGCCCTTGTTCATCATGGTGGCGGAATCAATGGTGATCTTGCTGCCCATCTGCCACGTGGGGTGCGCCAGTGCGTCTTTCACGGTAATGGATGCAAAGTCATCTCTTCGCCGTTCCAGGAACGGCCCGCCGGATGCGGTAAGAATGATCTTTTCGAGGTCTTCGCGGCGGCTTCCGGCAATGCATTGAAAAATCGCGCTGTGCTCGCTGTCCACCGGAAGAACCCGGACATTGTTTCGTTTTGCCGCGTCCATGACAAGATCGCCCGCCATGACCAGGGTCTCCTTGTTGGCAAGGGCGATGTCCTTGCCCGCATTGATGGCGGCAACCGTGGGGACCAGCCCGGCCCCGCCCACCATAGCGGAAACCACCATATCGGCCGCCGGGTGGGTGGCCGCGCAAACATAGCCGTCCTGGCCGCAAACGATTTTCGTGGGGCAGTCGGCTGGCAGCAATTTCCGGAGCTGGCCCAGACCGTATTCATCAAATACGGCTGCCATATCCGGTGAAAAGCGGAGGATCTGGCTGGCCAGCAATGCCAGGTTCCCTTTGGCGGTAAGGGCGCGCACCCGGAAACGCTCCGGAAACATGGCGGCTATTTCAAGCGCGTTTTGTCCGATGGAGCCGGTGGCGCCGAGTATGCTGAGGTTCATCATGGGGTTATCGGGTTAAAAAGCTGCACATAAGGTAATAATAACAATACAGGGGGTGATCCGGGCGGCAAGGGGTGATTGGTTTCGGAAAGGCCGCAAATTTCGACCCGGGAGACAGACTGGAAGTCTGTCCCCTGGAGGGCTGAAACATCGACCCGGGTGACAGACTGGAAGTCTGTCCCCT
>SKZX01000022.1 GCA_007127175.1 Desulfobacterales bacterium | reverse complement strand
GTCCACTAAGTCCACAACCACCTTCTGCAAAAATAATCACCCCTTAAAGCCGCCTCAGCCCCCCATAACCTCTCACGAAACCAGCCGTTCCAGGCTCTCCCGGGCGAACCCGATGCCGGGGTCGATTTGCAGGGCCGTCCGGAAATACTCAATTGCTTTATCCGTCTCCCCCATCTCCCGGTAATTGACCCCGATGTTGGCATAATCGATGGCCGATGAGGGGTTCAGCTGTATAACCCGCTCAAACGCACGTACGGCCTCCCCATGCTCCTTCAGCCGGAAGTGGCAGAAGCCGGCCAGGTTGTATACATCCGTCCGCTCATCATCGAGTTCTTCAGCCTTTTTCAGCACATCCAGCGCCTCCCGGTATTGCGCCATGTCCTTGAGGCAGACGCCCATGTAGGAATACACAGCCGGCAGGTCCTGTCCGTCGGGTTCCATGTCAATGGCGCGATGAAAGTGAGCGAGGGCTTTTTCCGGATGGTTCATGGCCAACTCCATCCGGCCCATGTAAAACTGGATATAGTACTTGCCCGGCAAGCGGCGGTCAAAGGCTTCGAGCCGCGTAAGCGCTTCGTGCGGCGGGTATTTTTCGGTCACCCGTTTGGCCGTGAAAAGCCCGACGCTGCCTGCGGCCGCCCTTTCCCTGAAGCAGGTGCCCGGTACCATGGTATAGAGGGCGGGCAAGGCGAGCCCTTTATAAGTGGTGTCAACAACGATCACTTCCATGTTTTTGCCGGCAAGGGCTGCAATCAGACGCTCGACCTCCACTTTGATGTTTTCATGGGAGACATCCGGCAGGCCGTGGATTGGTTTGATGGAATCCGGGTGGGTGATGTATCCGGCCTCAGACAACCGCCGGTACTTGGGAAGGCCGCTGGCCACAAAGTTGGCGCCGCTGTTGAAATCCCCGGCAAGCTGGGCCACTTCCGTGAGCGCACGGTTGAGTGCCTTTTCAGGGGCGGTCATGGTGCCGGCCGTCCAGACAAGCTCGCTTTTTTCCGGGAAGGTCGCCGGATCATGGGCCAGCACGCCCACCGTGGGGATGCCCATGTCCAGGGAAAAATCAGATATGTACAAATCAATATTATTTTTTCTGTACTTGCCGATGAGTCCGGCCACGATGGCATCCCTGGTGGAATCCGGGTCGATGCCGTCGACCGGCAGGCGGTGCCTGCTGATGACATCGCAGACATGCCGCTCGACCACTTCGCAGATACCCTGGCAGAGGGCCTCTTCAAGGCAGTTGCCCGAGGACGTGCCGTTGAATTCATTGATGGCGAAAAACCAGTCGAACGGCACCCATACGGGTTCCTCCCGGCTCAGGTTGAACCCCTTCGCCCATTTCATGGGTTCTTCGGCAAACAGTGACAGTGCGATGTCCCGGTCGTTGGACTGGTCATTGACGCTTGTGGCGATCATGTCCAGGGGCAGGGCGCCGTTGTCTTTGATTCGGCTGTAGGGCGCGGCTGTGAAATTGTTTTCATTGCGGTAATAGGCGTAGAAGCTGAAGCGCTCCAACAGTTCCATGATGGCGCTGGCCTCGGCCTGGGCCGGGGTGGCCCCTTTTCCCATCTGCTTGGTGGTGCCGGTGAGCCGTCGGGCGTCCGCCCCGCATACACTGAAAAAGACGGGTATATCGAGCCGGCCGTTGTCGATCCGGACGATCTCCGACAAAATATCAAGGTCAAGGGCGGCAAACCGGGATTTTACATCCCGGATGGTTTCCTCGGGCGTCCGGGTTTTGTCGAGGTCCGTGGTGTATCCCTTGATCCGGTCGGTTAACGTCCATGTGTTATCCATTGTCTCTCCTGTGAGCTTAAAGATAAATTTTGGTTGTTTTAAATGAAATGATCCGATTAATCAAGTCCGGAAATGGTCATGAAACGGATTGAAGACAGGCCTTCCAACTGTCGGCACGGGAAAAATATCCGTTGGTAGCCCGGCGATAATAGGGTATAAGTCAATAAGGCGGTTTTTCCGGAAGCGCTGATGCTTACCGGGTACCCGCTGAAAAAGCCGTCTTTTGCGGGCCACGGCCCGAAGGGGGTTTTCATGGACCAATCTGTGTTGCACACCCCGGCATTACAGCCGCCGCAGCGGTTTGACCGTATCCGGGCGGCGCTCATGTCCAAGCCGGTCTGTCTCTGCCCGGAGCGCGCACTGCTCATAACCGGGTACTTCAAATACCATGACGATGCGAAAGAGCCGATGGTCGTCCGGAAGGCAAAGGCGCTTCGCCACCTTCTCAGGCACAAATCGGCCCGGGTCTGGCCGGATGAGCTGATCGCCGGCAACATGGGGACAGCGCGCAAATCCGCCATTATCCAGCCGGAGCTGGCCGGAACCTTCATGTGCGAAGAGCTGTTGTGGATGGATAAGCGCAAGACGACGCCCCATCCCATAAGCTGGGTGGACAGGATCAGGCTGATCCGGTCTGTCATTCCCTACTGGCTGACCCGAAACATGGTTTTCAGGGCGTTTCAGGGCAACAGGCGCAGGTTCGTCCGGTACGCAGCCGAGCAGCTCAATGCCACCTATTATCTGATCAACGAGGCCGGTGGCATCGGCCATTTTCTGCCCAATTATGAAAAGATCATCCAGATCGGCATACGGGGCTATCTTGAGCGCATTGAAGACAAAGACGGGGAACTGCACCGGGCCATGGGGATCGCCTGCGAGGGGCTTCTCGATTACGCGGGGCGGCTTTCCCGGGAAGCCCTGAAGCTTGCAGAATCGGAACCAGATGCGGACCGCGCAGACGAGCTCAAAGAGATGGCGCGAATCCTTTCCCGGGTTCCGCTGCACCCGGCGGAAACCTTTCATGAAGCCCTTCAGACCCTGTGGCTCGCCCATATGGCGGTCTGCCTGGAGGGACTGAACTCGGCCGTGTCCTTCGGCCGCGTCGACCAGTATCTTTATCCCTATTACCAAAGAGACCTGGCGGCCGGCCGGATAACCCCGGAAAAAGCCTTTGACCTCCTGCTGTCGTTTTCCGCCAAAACCACCGAGCATGTTTTTTTGGTCTCAGGGCGGACGAGCCAGTACCACGGCGGTTTTCTTGTGGCCCAGGCCGCGACCGTCGGCGGGATGGACAAAAACGGAAAAGACGCGGTCAACGCCTTGACCTATATCTTCCTGGACGTCATGGAACACGCGGGTCTCCGGGACCCCAACTATATGGCCCGGATTCATCCCGGTGCGCCCGATCCCTATGTCCGGCGGGCTGTGGACGTGGCCAGAAAGGGAAACGGGGTGCCGGGGTTGTTCAATGACGAACCGGTGATCCAATCGTTCACCCGCCATGGTTTTCCATTGGCCGAAGCCCGGGACTACGGCATCGTGGGCTGCGTGGAGCCGTCTTTTCCGGGCCGCAGCTTTTTTTCGACTGATGCGGCGCTTTTCAACCTGCCCCTTTGCCTGGTCCTGGCCATAAACCAGGGGCGCAGGCTGCATTCGAAAAAGCAGCTCGGTGCCAAAACCCCTGACCCGGATGCCTTTGTCTCAACAGATGACGTCATGGCCGCCTTTAAAACACAGGTCGGCCACATGGTCGGGCGCATGATCGCGGATCTGCAGGTTATCGAGAAGGGTAACCGGGACCATCACCCCACGCCTTTTTCCTCTCTTCTGGTCGACGGGTGCATTGAAAGCGGAAAAGACGTGACCGCTGGCGGCGCGATGTACAACTCAAGCGGCATCCAGGGGGTCGGTGTCGCCGACGTGGCCGATTCCCTTGCCGCGATCCAGGCCCTTGTCTTTGAGAAGAAAAAATACGGCATTGCCGATATTGTCCGGGCCATGGAAAAGGATTTTAACGGTTATGACGTGATGCGGGCAGAATTGTCCAATGCCCCCAAATTCGGCAACAACCTGGATATGCCGGATACATTTGCCCGGGCGGTGGTCCGGATTTTTCATGACGAACTGGCCGCATTTGATAACACCCGCGGTGGACGGTATGTTCCCGGGTTTTATTCATCGACCTGCCACGTGGGTTTTGGCGCCCGCACCGAGGCGCTCCCTTCCGGGAGAAAATCGGGCGAGCCCTTTGCCGCTTCCCTTGGTAGCGCCAACGGAAGGGACCGGCGGGGCGCGACCGCGCTCTTGAACTCGGTTGCCGCAGTGGATGCCACCCTCGCCATGAACGGCTATGCCCTGAACCTGAAATTCGACAGGCAAACCGTTGC
>SKZX01000383.1 GCA_007127175.1 Desulfobacterales bacterium | reverse complement strand
CCCGCGAGATGAAAACCATGATGACGGAGATGGTGATACCGGCCATCATGGAAAATCATATACCGCCGGATCGCCGCAGGTATTGCAGGGAAAAGCGTTTCTCCGTTTTCGGCCTGCCCGAGGCGGAAGTCAACCAGCGCCTGATTCTACCCTCAAAACAATTTGAAGGCGTTATCCTGGGTATGCTGGCCCGGTTTCCCATCATCATCGTCAAGCTTTCTGCATTCGGTCGTGATACAGATGCGCTTGACCGGCGGATCGGGGAGGCGGCCCTGAAGGTCAAGGAGGCCCTGGGAAGATACATTTTCTCCGACAGCGGCGACAGCATGGAAGCCGTGGTCGCCCAACTGCTCAGAAAGAACCGTTCTACCGTGGCTGTTGCTGAAAGCTGCACCGGCGGGCTTGTTTCCGACCGGTTGACCAATGTGGCCGGCAGTTCCGATTATTTCCTCATGTCGGCGGTTACCTATGCAAACGAGACTAAAACTGTTATATTAGGTGTTGCAGCGGAGACCATTGAAGCGCACGGCGCCGTATCCGAGCAGACTGCAAAAGAAATGGCTTCGGGTATCCGCCGTATATCCGGCGCAGATTACGGCGTTGCCACATCGGGCATTGCCGGGCCCGCCGGGGGTACGGATGAAAAACCCGTGGGAACCATATGCACGGCAGTTGCCGGGCCGGAAAGGGTTGTTTCAAGCCGCCATGTGCTTCCTTTTCGGGACCGGGCCGCGAACAAGGAAATTTTCGCCCACGTGGCCCTTGAAATGCTCCGGCGTGAACTTTTAATATAAAACAGTTTTGAAAGAAAAGCCCCACATGGGATCAAAAGGGAAAATTTATGGTGGCGGTATCGGGTTCTTACTGGGTGGCCCCATGGGCGCTCTTGCCGGGGCTGCTTTCGGCCATCTTTTTGATAAAAAGGTTTCCGGACCACCGATTTCTGTTTCGCCGAACCGGAAGCACTATGATGTATTAGGTTGTTCTCCCGCTGATTCGGACGACACCTTGAAAAAACAGTACCGGAAAATGGTCAAGGCCTATCACCCTGATGCTGTTGCAGCCAGGGGAGATTTGCCGGAAGGCGATATCGCATCTGCAGACAAGCGCTTTCATGAAGTTCAGAAAGCCTGGGATGCGATCCGTAAAGAGCGGAATATCTGTTAAGGCCGCCAAGAGCCGAAATCGAGAATTGAACGTTTAACATGACATTGAAGGAGCAGCCATTGCTGAAAATTACCACGGACGACCTTGCACTGTTTGAAACCGGAATGCTGGTCATACCCGTTTGTGAGGATGGGAACCTGTCGCGCAGCCCGGTCGTGGGCAGCCTGATCGACAAGGCAAGGCAATTTCGGGAATTCAAGGGGTGTGCCGGCGATGAACTGATGCTTTACAGCCCCGAGGGCGTATCTGCTTCAAGGGTTCTTTTCATGGGGCTTGGGAAAAAAGAAAAGATCGATGCGGAGTCCTTTCGGGCTGCCGCCGGAAAGGCGGTCAAACGGGCCATAAAGGCGAAGCAGCCGGATGTCCTGCTGTGCGGCCACGGGAAAAAAGAGCACGTTCTGGCCATGATGGAAGGGGCCCTGCTTGGCAACCACATCTTCGATCTCTACAAGCAGGACAAAAAAGACAAGCCGGTTGAGGCGCTGGTGTTTCATGTTGAAAAGGCCCGGCAGGATGCTTTTGAGAAAGCCGCGCCGGCCGTGGAGACCGGATGCAGGGGGACCATCCTGGCCCGGGACTGGGTCAGCGCACCGCCCAACGACAAGCGGCCGGACATGTTCGCCCGCTCCATCGTGAAAGCAGCCGACCGGGAGAACCTGACCATCGTGGATATCGATGAGCGAAATATCCGGAAAAACAAAATGTATGCCCTTCTTGCCGTGGGCTCCGGCAGCGACACCAAGCCCCGGATGATCGTCATCGATTACCGTCCGGACCGTTATGAGAAAACCGTTGTGCTTGTGGGCAAGGGGGTGACCTTCGATTCCGGCGGCATCAACCTGAAGCCGTCCAGCGGGCTCGCAGACATGAAGCAGGACATGGCAGGCGCCGCGGTCGTTGCCGCCACCCTGATCACCGCATCCCGCCTGGAGCTGGGCCACCGGATCATCGGTGTGCTCCCCCTGGTTGAGAACATGCCTTCGGGAAATGCCTACCGCCCGGGGGATGTTATCCGGACCGCGTCCGGCAAAACCGTTGAGATCGGCAACACCGACGCCGAAGGGCGCATGATCATGGCTGATGCCATATCCTACGCTGTCAAGCAATATGCACCGGACATCCTCATTGACGTGGCCACCCTGACGGGTGCCTGCAAAATGGCTTTGGGAAACCATATTGCAGGCGTGTTTTCATTTGATTCAAGGCTTGCCGGCCAGCTTGTCGCATCCGGCGAGAAAACCCATGAGCGGTGCTGGGCCATGCCCATGCCGGAAGACTACCGGGATATGCTGAAAAGCGATATCGCCGATATACGGAACGTCGGGAAGTCACGCTGGGGGGGCGCAATTACCGCTGCGCTGTTTTTGTCCGAGTTTGTTAAAGATATCAACTGGGCGCATATCGATATTGCGGGGCCGGCGTTTTCAGGCAAGGGGAGCGCCTACTGCCCGGCCGGGGGGACGGGCTTCGGGGTGCGCCTGCTGATGGACTGGCTGGGACGGCTTTAGTCTGGTTTTTTTGTGGACTTGATGGACTTTGTGGACTTGATGGACAACCCCCAGGGGACAGACTTTCAGTCTGTCTCCCGGGTCGAAAGCCCGGGCCGATGGGCAGACGGTCCCGCTTCGACCTGTTATACAAGCCCCGATTTAGCCAATGGATTGCTGATTCGCCGGCGGTTTTTCTTCAGGGTTGAAATTTATGACTGGCATTATAAAAGCGATGCTGATGTCGTAACAGGGAAGGTGAGGCTTATCCCGCTAAGGGCACGGCAACAGCCAACAAAAACGATAACAGGGCACCAGAAATTATGCACCCAATGAAAAATATTCTCGTGACCGGCGCAGCCGGTTTTATCGGGTTTCATCTTTGTAAACGGCTTGCGGAAGAAGGGTATACGGTCATCGGCGTGGACAACATGTCCGACTATTACGATGTGGGATTGAAAAGCGACCGACTGGAACTGCTTGCCGCATTTGATACCTTTTCTTTCGTCCGGCTGGACATCAGTGACCTCTCCAAGCTTCAAAAACTGTTCGATGCCCATCCCTTTGATACCGTCGTCAACCTGGCCGCACAGGCCGGGGTGAGGTACTCCCTTGAAAACCCCCATGCCTACGTGGAAGCCAATATCGTAGGCTTTGTCAACATTCTGGAATGCTGCCGCCATAATGGTGTTTCCCACCTGGTGTTTGCATCGTCAAGTTCGGTATACGGGGCCAATACAAAAATGCCGTTTTCCGTCCATGACAACGTAGACCACCCGGTATCTCTTTATGCGGCCAGCAAAAAGGCCAATGAACTCATGGCCCACACATACAGCCATCTCTATGGGCTCAACTGCACCGGCCTCCGTTTCTTCACGGTTTACGGACCCTGGGGACGCCCGGACATGGCCTTGTTTCTGTTCACCAAGGCGATCCTGGCGGGCGAACCCATCAATGTATTCAATCACGGCAACATGCAGCGGGATTTTACGTACATCGACGACATCATTGAAGGCGTGGTCCGGATCATGAAAAAAAATCCTGAACCCGATCCGGCATGGTCCGGAGACGCCCCGGACCCGGGCACGTCCTATGCGCCTTACCGCATCTACAACATCGGCAACAACAATCCTGAAAGCCTCATGCGTTTCATCGGGGTGCTGGAAAATCAATTGGGAATGGAAGCGGAAAAGCGATTTCTCGATATGCAGCCCGGGGATGTGCCATCCACCTATGCGGACATTGAAGATCTTTACCAGGCAGTCGGCTTCAGACCCCGGACCTCGATTGAAGATGGGATCGCACGGTTTGTTCAATGGTACCGCTCCTATTATAACGTATAACAGGCCGTCACCATTCTGATCCATATTTCGGTGATCCTTACGGTGATCGCCTGGCGCTTGAAACGATAAAAGGAGTATTCATGCGGCGATTTGCAGTGGTTCTGGCCATCATTCTGTTGACCCCGGTTTGTGCATTTGCTTCAGAAAAAACCATTACCCTGCTGCACACCAATGACCTGCATTCCCACCTCATG
>SKZX01000061.1 GCA_007127175.1 Desulfobacterales bacterium | reverse complement strand
GCCGCCAGCGTTCATTCTGAGCCAGGATCAAACTCTCCACTTAAACCATCTATAAAGCTTAAATGTAAAAACTGCTTCCCGACCCGCTTTTCTGCCACTATTTAGTTTTCAAAGATCAAGGATGATTCCTGACCGGAAAATCCTTTTTGCCGCCCCGACTTTGTGCCGAGGAACAATTTTTATATATATTCTTTCTGGCGTTTGCTGTCAATCAGAAAATTCATTTTTTTAATTTTTTTTCTGAAAAGCAGCTTTTCTCATTGCGCGGCCCCTTTCCAACATTTCGACATGCCATTTGCGATGAGTTCAAGCTTTCTACACCCTGAGATCTTACATGTCAACACAAAAAAAACATTTCTGATCTTTATTTTTTCACGGCTGGCAAAGGTTTTCGAGCTATAGCCCGTTTAGATACAAAATCAGTCTATTATGGAGACGATGACTGTTTTGCAAAACGCTGACGGACGCGGATCGAAACTGTTGCCAAGGGCAGGGTCGCTCAGAAATCCTGCGTCACCAGCAAAGGGATGCCTCATGATGATACACAGCATCGCATCCAGGTTTTTAGCGCCTGCAACGCACCCCCAAGCATTGCGGGCGGCGTTGAAGCCGCCGCTAATGGTTATCGTCCCTGAAGGCCTTGATCTGTTCCACCACGTACGCTTGCTGGGACGCCGTCAACTCGGGATAAACCGGGATGGCGAGCGTGTGCCCGGCTGCGTGCTCAGCATTGGGAAAGTCGCCGGCCTTGCCGCCAAGGTAGGAAAAACAGGCCTGAAGGTGCAGGGGGACAGGATAGTAAATTTCACACCCGATACCGTTTTTCAAAAGGTAATCTTTCAATACATCCCTTTTTTCAGAGACTTCAATAACAAACTGGTTATAGATATGCCGGTCGTGTTTCTCCAGCGGCGCCCGGATATAACCGGAAAGCCCGGCGTCCTTTATCATCTGCCGGTACCGGGCGGCATTGGCCTGCCTTGCGGCCGTCCACGCGTCAAGGTGCTTCAGCTTGATTGAAACAATGGCCGCCTGCAGTGCGTCAAGACGAAAATTGCCCCCGATATATTGATGATAATATTTCGGGTGCCCCCCATGCACCCGCAAAATGACCAGCATGTCGAAAAGCCGCTTTGAACCGGTCGTAACAATACCGCCGTCTCCGAAGCCCCCCAGGTTTTTTGACGGGAAAAAGGAAAAACAGCCGAAGTCCCCCAAAGAGCCCGCTCTTTTTCCCTTGTATTCGGCCCCTATGGCCTGGGCCGCATCCTCGATGATCAGCCAGCCATTGCTGACGGCAATGTCTGCGATCTCATCCATGTCTGCGCATTGGCCGTAGAGGTGAACCGGCATGATTGCTTTTATGCGCTGCTTTTCAGCCGTGGGCAGACCTTCAACAATGCGGTTGACGCTTTCCGGCGACAGGTTATACGTATCCGGATCGATGTCCGCAAAAACCGGAACAGCGCCCACCCGTGCAATGGCACCCGCGGTTGCAAAAAAGGTGTAAGGAGAGGTGATCACCCGATCCCCCGCCCCGATGCCGGCCGCCATCAGGGAAAGCAGGAGCGCATCCGTGCCGGAGGAAACGCCGACCGCATAATCAGTGCCGCAATAACCGGCAATTTCCAATTCCAGGGCCTCGACGTGCGGGCCCAGGATAAAATACTGGGAGCTATAAATCTCTTCCGTCACTTTCAGGCATTCATCCTTTATTGTGGCATACTGCAGCTTGAGATCCAGCAGGGGGACGTTCATCATTCCGGCTCCATTGTGTTTTCGTGTTTATCGGTCAATTCATCTGTTTTCGCTTTCCATTGCCTTTTTTATGCCAGCGGCCTTTGCCATTGCCCTTACCATTGCCATTCGTCCCGGCACGTACGGGTGTGCAAAGCGTTTCCAGGGCATTTTCCCCCAGAAGCGCGGTGACCTCCCGGGTCAACTCCACCCCGGCTTTCAGTGTCATGCTCTCAGGCAAGGAAATGATCGTCGTCGTTTTTTCAGGGATGGTGACATGCAGATATACCCGGCACGTACCGGGATGCCTTCTTAAAATCTGATCCAGTTCATGGATGGTCGATTCATCCGACACCGCTGCGTCCATGTGCAGATGAAGGCTGGCGGCCCAGCATTCCCCGGCCTTTTCAATAGGAACAATCTCATCAGCCAGAATTTTTGCACTCTGCTCATTTTTCTGCACCACACCCTGGACGAACAAAGGCGCGTCCACATGAAGCAGGTCCTTGGCCGAGGCATAAAGGTTGGGGAAAACAATTATTTCCACAGCACCCTGGCGATCTTCCAGGTCCAGAAACGCCATGGGCTCACCCTTCTTGGTAAAAATCGTCTTTATATTCTTGACCATTCCCCCCACGCGGACGGCCTGGCCGTCCCGGATACCGTCTTCCTTGACGGCAAGGGCGTCGGCATTGGCATATTTCTCCATGATATCCATGTATTCATCCAGCGGGTGCGCCGTAATATAGAAGCCGATGGATTCCTTCTCCAGTTCCAGCAGTTGCTTTTCATCCCATGGGGGCAAATCCGGAATAGATGGCAGATTGATGGGGTGGCTGTCTTCCGCTGTACCGAAAAGGGACATTTGCGGATCATTTTTTTCTTTTTGTTCATGATGCCCGTATTCAAGGGCATCCTCGGCGACAGCCATCAGCTGCGCACGGTTATACCCGGTCATATCGAAAGCCCCGCACTGGATAAGACTTTCCACGACCCGCTTGTTCACCCGGCGCAAATCCACTCTCCGGCAGAAATCGAAAAGGGATTCGAAACGGCTTTCCCTGCGCATTTCAATGATCGAATCAATGGCGGACTCGCCGACGTTCTTGATGGCAGCAAGGCCGAAGCGGATTTTATCACCGATAACGGTGAAGTTTTTGTCGCTCTCGTTGATATCCGGCGGCAGGATGTCAATCCCCATATTCCTGCACTCGGCAATATACTTGGCCACGTTGTCCGAGGAGTTCATTTCCGAAGTCAATACAGCCGCCATGAATTCAACCGGAAAATGGGTTTTGAGATATGCGGTCTGATATGCGATCAGTGCATAGGCCGCGCTGTGGGATTTATTGAAGCCATAGCCCGCAAAAGTCTCAATCAGCCGGAAGAGTTCCCTGGCGTTAGCTTCTGACACGCCTTTTTCAATCGCCCCCTTGACAAACCGGTCCTCCTGCTGCTCCATGACCGAAGCGATCTTTTTTCCCATGGCTTTTCTGAGGCTGTCTGCTTCAGCCATGGAAAAGCCCCCAATATCGCCTGCGATTTTCATCACCTGCTCCTGGTAGAGAATCACGCCGTATGTCACGTCCAGAATGGGCTCAAGCTCCGGAATCAGGTATGTCACTTTCTGCCGCCCGTGCTTGCGCTCAACGTAATCATCATGCATGCCGCTCCCCATGGGCCCCGGGCGGTAAAGGGCCACCAGGGCGGTTATCTCGGCAAAGCTTTCGGGCTTCATCCGGGTCAAAAGCCCCTTCATGCCGGCGCTTTCAAGCTGAAACACGCCGGTTGTCAACCCCTTGGAAAGCAGTTCATAGGTGGGCCGGTCTTTCAGGTCCATGTTGTCCAGGTCCGGCGGCGTCTTTCCCTGGGCCTCGATAAGGGCCAGGGCATCGGCAATGATGGTCAGGTTTCTCAGCCCCATAAAGTCAAATTTCACCAATCCGATCTTTTCGACCATCTTCATGTCAAACTGGGTCGAAATTTCACCCCTTTTACCCTTATGCAGGGGCAGGTAGTCCACCAGGGGCCTGTCCCCGATCACAACGCCCGCGGCATGGGTGGATGCATGACGGTTCAGGCCCTCCAGGGACCTGGATATTTCGATGAGCTCACCGATCAGCGGATTGACGGACGCTTTTTCCCTGAGCTTCGGCTCCAGCTCCAGGGCCTTTTCGAGCGTCATGCCCAGCGAATCCGGCACCAGCTTGGCAATTTCATCGACCTCGGCCAGGGGAATATCCAACACCCTGCCCACATCGCGGATGACGGCTCTTGCCTTCATGCGGCCAAACGTTATGATCTGGGCCACATAATCCGGCCCGCCGAACCGGTCCACCACATAATGGAATACTTCATCCCGGCCGTTAATACAGAAATCCACATCAATGTCCGGCAAGGAACTGCGGGAAGGATTCAAAAACCGTTCAAAAATAAGCGCATTTTCGATCGGGTCGATATCGGTAATTCCCAGGGCG
>SKZX01000204.1 GCA_007127175.1 Desulfobacterales bacterium | reverse complement strand
TGGAAGGGGATGAATACGACACCGCGTTTTTCGACAAGGGTGCCAAATTTTTTCATTATCACCCCGACATTGCCGTGCTTACCGGCGTTGAATTCGACCATGCCGACATTTTCAGCGACATTGATCACGTGGCCTCCGTATTCGGGGCATTTGTCCGCCGGATGAAGCGTTCAGCCCGCCTGGTCGCATATGACGCGGACCCGATCACAAAAAGCCTGGTCGCCGGCCTGCCATGCCGTGTGGAGATGTACGGGGAAAACCCGGATTCGCATTGGCATGCTGGAAATATTTGGGCGGATCCCCCCTTCAGCGGGTTTGAGGTCATGCGCAACGGTAAACGGTTCGGACGTTTCAGGATGCGGCTCATCGGGGACCACAACCGCATGAACGCCCTTGCCGCTATCGCTGTGGCCGCCGGCATGGGAATACCCGCCGATGTCATTGCAGGGGGGCTTGAAGCATTCAATGGGGTAAAGCGCCGCCAGGAAATCAGGGGTGTGAAAAACGGGGTGACCGTGATCGACGATTTTGCCCATCACCCGACCGCCGTCAAAAAGACCGTTGCCGCGGTAAAGGGTTTTTTCCCGGCATCCCGCCTGATCGCTGTTTTTGAGCCCAGGACCAATACCAGCATGCGCGATGTGTTCCAGGATGTTTACCCGGACTGCTTTGACGGTGCGGACCTGGTCTGCATAAGAAAACCGCCGCTTCTGGAAAAAATACCGGAAGGCCGGCGTTTTTCATCGGAAAAACTGGTTTCGGACCTGAGGGCCAGAAAAATTGACGCCCATTATTTTTCAGATACCGCTGACATCATCACATTTACGGCTTCCCGGGCGCGTTCGGGGGATATTGTGCTGGTCATGTCCAACGGGGGGTTTGACAACATTCATGAACGGCTGCTTGCAGCCCTTTAAAAAGCGTTGGGAACGTCAGCGCTATTTTGTCCGGAGGTGCTCTATTTCCTGCCGGGCTGCCATGAGGTCTGCTGTGGTTTTTTTCAGCCGGTTGGCCATGATTTCTGCAAATGACCGGTAAATCAGGTATTTGAATGTCAGCCGGCTGGTTTCATCGAGATGGTCGATATGGGATACCTTGACGATAAGGCAGGTGGTCCTGCCCGCTGAAAAGACCGATGCCGAGCGGGCAACGCCGGTAATGACGCCGATTTCGCCAAAAACATCCCCTGTCCGGCGCAAAACGATGAGCTCCCTTCCGCCCTTCATCACCTTCACCTTGCCCGAGATGAGGTAAAACACCTGGTCATCCGAGGCGTTGTCTTCACTGAGGATAAGGTCGCCGTCCGTGTAGTCTTCAATACGGCTTACTGCCAGCAGCTGCCGCAGGTCGCTTTCGCTGAAGCTTTCAAGGGCAGGTATGGTGCGCATCTGCTGGACCGTGTCGGTGTTTTCCTTTAAAAAGTCCTGGTCTTCATTTGTCATTTAAAGATCTCCAAAGAAAAATATCATGCCCGGGCGATGGCCTTCTCCGGCATCAGCATGGGGAAAATGCATTTTTCTGACAGAAAAAAGGCGTGGCAGAAATCCACCGCGCCTTTTTTCTGTTATTTCACCCCGCTCTGGAATTAAGGCGTGGGTTTTTTTTAAATCTGCTATTTTTTCTGCAATTCTTCGTCTTTCAGGACGCGGCGCAGGATTTTCCCAACCGGGGATACCGGGATGTCGTCCCTGAACTCGATCTGCCGCGGCCGCTTGTATCCGGCCATGTTGTCCTTGCAGAATTTTGATATTTCGTCCTCGGTTGCGGTCTGTCCCGGTTTCAGCTTGATATAGGCCTTGACGATTTCGCCGCCTTTGCCGTCCGGCAGGCCGATAACGGCTGCCAGTTCCACCTTCGGATGGGTAAAGAGAACGTCTTCCACTTCCCTCGGGTATACGTTGAAACCGCCCACCAGGACCATATCTTTTTTGCGGTCGGTGATCAGGATATAGCCCTCTTCGTCCACGTGGCCGATGTCGCCGGTGAGGAAATAGCGCCTGCCTTCGATCTCACGGAACACGGCCTGGTTTTCCTCGGTGCGGTTCCAGTAGCCTTTCATGACCTGGGGGCCGGAAATGGCGATTTCGCCGTCTTCCCCCTGGGGAAGGGGCGTCTGTCCGGTATCGAGGTCCACGATCTTGATGTCGGTGCCGGGTACCGGGAAGCCGACGCTCCCGATCTTGCGGCCTTCCTGGCTCGTCGGGTTGGCGGCTGCAACCGGTGATGTTTCGCTCAGGCCGTAGCCTTCAAAGATAACCGCGCCGGTTTTGGCTTCGAACTGTTTGCAGACTTCCGGGGGCAGGGGCGCGCCGCCGGAGAAGCAGCCCATGAGGGATGTACAGTCGAATTCGTCAATTCTGGCATGGTTTGTAAAGGCCACAAAAACGGTCGGCACTGCCGGCAGGAGGGTGCCCTTGTATTTCTGAATGGCTTCCAGGACGACCGTGAACGGGGGGTTCCCATCCCGCGGGTTGGGAATACACACCATCCTGGAGCCGCTGGCGCAAGCGGACAGCAGGCATACCGTCAGCCCAAAGCTGTGATACCAAGGAAGTACGCCCATGTAGGTGTGAAAACCGCCTCTTCTCATGGGTTCCGGTTTTCCGCCGGGTTCGTGAACCAGGCGGCCCCATTCGTCCATGGCGGAAACGTTGGATGTAAAATTGGTATGGCACAGGGCTGCACCCTTGGGACGGCCGGTGGTGCCGCCGGTGTAGATGATCAGCGCCAGGTCTTCCGACGGGTTGATCTTGACGGACGGCGGGCTGGGCTGGGCGTTGCCCACGGCGTCATCGAAACTGATGTGATTGGGGTCATGGCTTTTCGCCTTGGGGATCTTGCCCAGCAGGCCTCCCAGAATGGCCTTTATTTTCGGCAGGTAAGCCTTGACATTGCAGTAGACGACCGTTTCCACGTTGGTGTTCTTGACGGCTTCCTGGGCCGTGGGGTAGAGTTCCGGGTGGTCCATGCAGAAAACAGCCCTGGCGCCGGCATCTTTGAGCTGGTAGTTGAGCTCTGCAGGCGTGTACAGGGGGTTGCAGGTCACGCACACGGCGCCGGCCTTGATGATGCCGAAAAAAATAGCCGGATAGTGGGGGATATTCGGCAGAAAGATGGCGACCCGGTCGCCTTTCTTGATTCCCCTGGATGCAAGGAAGTTGGCGACCCGGTCCGCTGTGTCCTTGACCTGGGTAAACGTGCGTGTCGCATCGTTAAAAATCGTGTAAACGTGGTCCGGATAGTCGCGGGCGGCATCGTCCAGAAAAGAAAAAAGCGGTCTTTCATAGTCATAGTTGCCTAGATCTTTTGCGACCCCCTCAGGCCATTTGCTCGTAGGCCATTGTGTAGCTGTCATGATTCGAACTCCTTTTGTTTTTGTTGGGATTGTTATATGAAAACGAGTTAACGGAAAAAACAATAATTTAATTTTCTTATCATATACCTCACTAGATGTCAAACAAAGTCAGACGGGGGAAACACTGTTCAACCCCAAATTGCTCATTTTCTGTAAAAAGCAGCGAATATGCTGGCATAAATAGCAATAGTTGAACTATATGTAAAGCTTTTTGATGAAAAAAGGGTTTTTCAAGGGTCTTTTGAAGCGGCGGATCAGTGGCGGCTGCTTTTTTTATCGGCATCCGCCTTGTCCTCGAAGCAAGTCCGGGGTTTTGAAAGCGTTTCTGGATGTGGAAATGCCCGCCCGCTTGTTTCAACGCGCCGCTCAGCGCTGCAGGATGGTTTCGCGGTTGATATGGGGAAGCTTATTCATGAGCGCCCGGATCTCCGGGTCATCTTCCAGCCAATGCCTGAGGCTGCCGAGCATGCTGGCGGCATAGGGGCTGTCCGATCCGTCGGCAGCCGTGTAGTTGACCCACAGGCCGTCTTTCCGGAAGGCGACCAGTCCTGCCGCCTCAAGTACTTTCAGGTGCTTGCTCGTTGTGGACTGGGCGACCTGCAAGGCGTCCTGGAGTTCGCAGACGCACAATGTCCTGTGTTGAAGCATCTTCAGCATTTTTACCCGTGTGGGATCTGACAGGGCTTTCATCACTTTTATGAATTTTTTCATGGGATTTATCCAATCGGCAATCGGCGGAGTCAGTCATTTTTGTCAAGGGGGGTGTGCCGGTAGAAAATGACCTGAGCTTTTTCAATGGTTGCCATTCCCTCGGGGATCAATTGGTCCAGTTCCGGAAGCAGGGCCTCGATTTTTTCCCTGGTGTCGACGATTT
>SKZX01000384.1 GCA_007127175.1 Desulfobacterales bacterium | reverse complement strand
CGCCACGGCAGCAGGAATTTGAATCCTTGCGGATTGCCGAGGGGTTTCAGCTTCCTCCCGTCACGTTTCTGGATGATCCGGTTCGGATTAACGGTGACGTGGACCATGACCATCTGAGGATGCTGTCGAAGCTCCTGGAGGAAAAGCTCGCTGATTTCGGGGTGCAGGGAAAAATCACGGAAGTCCTTCCCGGCCCGGTGATCACACGCTATGAATTCGCCCCGGCCCCTGGTGTGAAAATCAACAAGATCGTAAACCTTGCCGATGATCTCGCGCTGGCCATGAAAGCGCTGAGCGTCCGCATCATCGCCCCCATACCCGGCAAGGCGGTCATCGGGATTGAACTGCCCAATGACCATCGGGAAACAGTCGGTTTCAAGGATATTGTCACCGCCACCGTGTATCAGAAATCGGCATCCCGGCTGACGATCGCCCTTGGAAAAGACATTGTCGGGCACCCGGTTGTGACCGATCTTGAAAAAATGCCCCACCTGCTCATTGCCGGCGCCACGGGCACCGGCAAAAGCGTGGCGCTGAATACCATGATCACCAGCATCCTCTATAAGTCCACACCCGCGGAAGTCAAATTCATCATGATCGACCCCAAGCGCATCGAGTTGTCCATCTATGACGGCATTCCCCACCTGATCGCGCCGGTGGTCACGGACATGAAAAAGGCGACCAACGCCCTTTTCTGGGCGGTCCGGGAAATGGAGCGGCGCTACAGGCTGCTGTCTGAAATGAAGGTGCGCAATATCCGCCAGTACAATACCCGCATTGAAAAGGAAGAAAAGCCGGAAGGCGAAGGCGAAAAACCCGAAAAGCTGCCGTATATCGTCATCATCATCGATGAGCTCGCGGACCTCATGATGGTTTCATCAAGGGACGTCGAGGTCGGGCTGACCCGGCTTGCCCAGATGGCAAGAGCGTCGGGCATTCACCTGATTATCGCCACCCAGCGCCCGTCGGTGGATGTGCTCACAGGGCTGATCAAGGCGAATTTCCCCACACGGCTGTCCTTCCAGGTATCCTCCAAAACCGATTCCAGGACCATTATCGACGCCAATGGCGCCGAGGCGCTCCTTGGAAACGGGGACATGCTTTTTCTGCCGCCGGGTACGGCGAAGCTCCAGCGCATCCACGGGGCTTACGTTTCCGAGGACGAGGTGGCCAGGATCATCGCGTTTTTGAAAGCCCAGAAAGCGCCGGAATATGACCATGACGTCGTTGAAGCCCAGGAATCCGGCAATGGGGAAGACGGTGAGAGGGATTATGACGAGCGCTATGACGAGGCCGTGGAGCTGGTGACAAAAACCGGTCAGGCATCCATATCCATGGTGCAGCGGCACCTGCGGATCGGGTACAACCGGGCAGCCCGGATCATCGAAACCATGGAGGCCGAAGGCATTGTCGGCCCGTCCGACGGGGTCAAGCCCAGGGAGATCCTTGCCCGGCGCAGCTATGACGATATGCCGTGACAGGCAGAACCCAAAACAGGACAATCGCTTGCATGAATATCAGTGAAGAGATCATCGCATCGGTCAAGGGGTTTCTGGACAGGGAAGAGGGGCTTCGCCTGTATCAACTGGCAGCGGAAATATCCGTGCGCGCGCCTTGTCTCGAGATCGGCTCCTACTGCGGAAAATCAGCCCTTTACCTGGGCGCGGGATGCAGAAAAAACAATGCCGTCCTGTTTTCAATCGATCACCACCGGGGGTCCGAAGAGCAGCAGCCAGGAGAGCAATATTTCGATCCCGAAACCTACGACATGACCGCCGGGGCCATGGATACCTTCCCACTGTTTCGAAAAGCCCTGGCCATGGGGAGGTTGGAGGACACGGTGGTGCCCCTGGTCACAGGGTCTTCCGTGGCCGCCCGGATGTGGGCCACGCCCCTGGGGCTTGTTTTCATTGACGGCGGGCACAGCCATGAAGCCGCTTTCACGGATTACAGCAATTGGTCCCGGCACCTGGTCCCCGGGGGGTACCTGGTCGTCCACGACATTTTTCCAAACCCCGAAGACGGCGGGCAGGCGCCTTACTACATCTACCGACTGGCCTTGTCTTCCGGGCTTTTTGACGAATTTCCCATGACTAAAACCTTGGGCGTCCTAAGGCGCCGGGAATGCGGCGTGATGCCTGAATTCCTTCCGGATGTCTAAACCGCGATACTACCGGCTGTCTTTCCTGAAATACACCACCAGGCTTTTGCCCATCACGGGGTTTAGCATCGCATCGATCGTCCGGGTGAGCTTCGGTTTCTGCATGATGTCCCAGGTGAGAAACCGCTGATAGATCTTCACGGGCAGGGCGGTGTCGTTATCTGGTCCGGCCAGGCACCGTATCCACCAATAGGGGGTGTGAATGCTGTGGGCATAGTGGGAGCAGCGTTTTTTCAGCCCCATGTTTTTGAAAATGGAAACGATTTCCGCTTTCGTGTAAATGCGGATATGCCCGCCTTCGGTATTGCAGTAGCGGCTGGACAGCGTCCAGCATATTTTTTCGGGGAAAAAGCGGGGCACGCTCACGGTCAGGCTTCCCCCGGGTTTCAGGACCCGGTTGAGCTCGGCGGCGGCCCGCCGGTCATCGGGGATATGCTCCATGACCTCGGCGCAGATCACGTGGTCAAAGGCCTTGTCAGGAAAGGGGAGGGCGGTGATGTCCGCCGCTGATAGCCCCCATCGCCCCCTGAGTTTGCCGCCGAAGGCCTCATGTGCGTATATATTGGTTTTTGCCTGGACCAGGTCCGCGATGTTGATGTCCGCGCCGACCACAGTGGCGTCATAGTCGGCACATGCAGCGCTGACATGGCGCCCGGGGCCGCACCCCATGTCGAGAACGCGGTCGCCCGGCAATATGTTCAGCCGCTTGTAGTCAATGGTAATCATGGATCACCTTGCGGTATGCATCCACCGTGCTCTGCGCTGCGGCGCGCCAGGTCAGGTGCTGCTGCACCCGCTTGTAACCGGCGCTTCCGAGCCGGGCCGCTTTTCCCGGGTCTTCCAGCAGCGTCACAATCGCCTGCTCAAGGGCGCGGGAATCGGCCGGCGGGACCAGAAGTCCGGCATCGCCCACGACCTCCGGCAGCGCACCCCCGGTGGTGCTGATGACCGGAACGCCGCAGGCCATGGCCTCCCCGGCGGGAAGCCCGAACCCCTCATAGACCGATGGCACCACAGCCATGGTCGCCATGGCGTATTGCTGCACAAATTCCTCGTGGGAGATGCGCCCGGTGAAGGTGATCAGGTGGCCGATGTCCAAAGACCGTATGAGCCGTGCAACGATGGAGTTCTTTTTGGGTTTTCCCACGACGACCAGGTGGATATCCCGTGTTTTTGATATTTCCGCAATGGCGGGCAGCAGATAGTGAAGCCCCTTCAAGGGCGTGTCCGCGCTGTTGGTGACCATTATCCGGCTTTTTTCCCGTGTGATGCCGGGAACCGGGTAGAACAGGTCCGTGTTGATGCCGTTGGGAATGATGGAAAAACGGCTGGCCGACAGCCTGAACTCCCGGCAGATGTCATCCCGGGCGCAGCTTGAAACGGTGATGATATGGGGGATGGTTCTCGACACGCGCTTCTGCATGTCCAGGAAGGAATACCACCGGAGGTGCTTGAGCTTCCGCCAGAAATCGGTCTCGGACTTGACGGCGATATCGCAGTCAACGGTAATGGGGTGATGAATGGTGGCCACGGTCGGCTTTTTGCGCTTGATGGCCCACAGACCGTAGGACAGGCTCTGGTTGTCGTGGATGACGTCGTAGCGGTCAAGCCGCTTTTTCAGGTATCGCCATGCGCGAAGACCGAAGGTGAACGGCTCCGGAAACCCCATGGTGGAAGTGCCCAGCCATTCGGCGAGGTTGGTCATGTCGACCAGTTCCCTGGTTTTGGGCACCCGGAAAAGATTGTCGGCATTGTAAAGATCGAGGCTGGGTATTTTTATGAGGTTGATCCCGTCGGACAGCTCAGGGTAGGGCTGGCCGGACAGGACGTCCACCCGATGCCCCAGGGAGACCAGCGCCCGGCTCAGGTTCCTGACGTATCCGCCCTGGCCGCCGCAGTGCGGGTTGCTCCGGTAGCTGAGCAGGCAGATGCGCAATGGTTTTTCGGTGTGAAGCGTCATGTTTTCCGGACTGTTTTTCAAATGGATAATCAAGTGTTTCAAATACGCTGGCGGCGGCGTTTCGTCAAGACGTTTTTGTTTTTTCGGTTGTCGGCGGTGGGGCGGGTATTG
>SKZX01000417.1 GCA_007127175.1 Desulfobacterales bacterium | reverse complement strand
TAACCCGCCCACAAAAAAAGGAGACTGGCATCATGAGAAAACCGCTTGAGCGCATTCTGTGCGCAACTGATTTTTCCGACGTGTCCAGAGCCGTGGTCCCTTATGGCCTTGAAATGGCAAAAAAGTTGAGTGCAAAACTCTATATCTGTCATATCATCGATCTGCCGGCTATCTCCGTGTACGGTGAATCGGTTTTCGATCCCATCTCGCACCAGCAGTACTTCATCGATTTCGCCAGAAATGAAATGGAAAACCTGGTATCCGGCAAGGATGTCGATTGGGAGCCGTTGATCGCCATCGGGCAGACCCCCGATGAAATTGCGCGTCTCGTGACGGAAAAGGCAGTCGACATGGTGGTCACATCAACTCACGGCCGTTCAGGCCTGAAACGGCTATTCCTGGGATCGGTGACCGAGCGGCTCATGCGAATGCTGCCTTGCCCGCTGCTGGTCCTGAGATCGGAGGGTGCGGCGGATGGCGCCGAACTCAGCACGCGCTTTCCATTTAAAAACATTCTTGTGGCCTACGATTTTTCAAAGGATTCCGAGCAGGCGTTCAGCACCAGCCTCAGCATTGCCCAGGAATTCGAGTCGAACCTCCACATCGTTCACGTGGTGGAGCCCACCGCTTACAAGGAGTTTTTGAAGTTTCCCGGGGCCCCGGGTGATCCCCTGCCAAAGGATATTCATGATTCCCTGAAGGAAAACCTTCTGGAACTGGTTCCCAAAGAGGCGTTTAACTGGTGCGAGATCCAGGCGCAGATACTTGTTGGAAAACCGTATGCCGAACTTGTCGCCTATGCGGCGGAAAAGGGGATCGATTTGATCGCCCTGGGGGTCAGGGGGTACGGAAAAGTGGAAGAACTCCTGGTGGGATCAACCACCGATCGTGTCATCCGGCGTGCCCCCTGCCCGGTACTGTCCGTGCTGCCGGGCTAAACCCTGCGGCCCTTCGGGTCGATAACAATTTCCTCGACCGGCACGGTTTTGCCCGATTTTTCGAGGCCCTTTCTGACAATCCACGGAAGGCCGCTGCAGCAGGGCACCTCCATCGTCACCACGGTCACGCTATTAATGCCGGCTGTCGCGAAGATATCCGCGAATTTGAGGATGTAGGCATCCACCTCGTCGAATTTCGGACACCCCATCAATACGACCCTGCCATTTAAAAGCTCCCGGTGCAGCCGGGTATGGGCCAGGGCCGCGCAGTCGGCCAGCACCAGCAGGTCGGCGTTCTTTAAAAAAGGCGCCTTCGGCGGTATCAGCCGGATTTTAATCGGCCAGTGGGTGAGGGCCGAAAAATCATCCCCGGGGGTTTGCTTTTCCGGCGCATCTGCGGAAAAGGACTTCATCAGCTTTGACGGGCATCCGCATTCAATGACCGGCGCCGCTGCATTTTCCTGCGCCGCAAGTGTCGTGAGGTGCTCTTCAACGGCCTCCTCATCGAATTCGTCGGCTTCGCGCTCGATGATGTTGAGCGCCCCGACAGGGCATTCGCCCAGGCAGGCCCCCAGTCCGTCGCAAAGGTTGTCGGAAATCACCCGGGCCTTTCCGTCAATGATCTGGATGGCGCCCTCTGCACAGGCCGGAACACACTGTCCGCACCCATCACACAGTTCTTCATCAATTTCTATGATTTTTCTTATGGTTTTCATACCGGACTCCTTAGGTTGTTATTTACGTAAAACGGTTTCAGCGCGCTGTTCAGCGCTTTTCGTGCAAAACCGGTTTTCAATGATCTGTTTTACCGTTTCCGGTTCTGGTTTCTGGTTTTTGAAGGCGTCCTCCAAGTCGACAATGCGGCCGGCATCAGCGACAATTCTGAAATTGAGGGACGCATCATTTTCGGGATGGTGCAGTCGGCCGATGATGTCGCAGACCGCGTCGATCATTGCGGTATCGGCCCCGATTTTTTCCATGATCTTCTTTGCGGCGGCAACCCCTTCGGCTTCCAGGTGCATTTTATCCGGTGAACCGTGCTTGCGGACGGCTTCCGGCCAGCCGATTTCATGAAGATAGGCTGCGGCCAGAATGACCCCCGGATCACCGCCCGTTTCGCCGGCGATAGCTTCCGCATGCCGGGCTGCCCGCGTGGCGCGGCCGATGCGTTTGAAGTCCTTGTTGAAATGTTTTTTCATTTCAATGGCGATCCTGTCCTTCATGAGGCCTTCCCGCTGGGCAAGAAGCTCGGGCGGGAGTTCACCGATGCACTGATCGGCGAACTTGCAGTATGCGGCACAGCCGAAATCCATGTTCGGGTTGACAAGTTTATGACCGCAGCTGACGCATTTTCGGGTTGGGTCGTCCTTGAAAAATTCCACCGGCTTTCCGCATTGAGGGCATTTTGCCTCGAATATGGAACCGGGTTTCCAGTATCTGCTGTCCTGTCCCGGGCATTTCATCTGTGCACCTCTCTTTCAATTAGTGTTTTGCAACGGGCGCTGCCGCTTTTATTCGGCCATGGTCGCCCTGTTTTTCTGTTTTCGATATAATATTAAAAATTTTGGACATTTTGCGCTTGTCTGGCTTTTTTTTACGCCTTTTTCAGCGCAATAGCATTGACTTATGTCAAGAAAACATAATAAATAAAAGAGTCTGTTCAACAGTATCTGAAAGGCATGACCACAGGGTTTGCCCACTCGTTTCAAGGGGCTTTTATTGACAGTGACGGCTGCAGCTTCTATTTTGTGGTTGAAATGGCTTCTGATAATGCTTTTAACCGGTAATCTTGAATCTTGTAAGGAGGGTGTAATGTACGACAAAAAAGAACTGTGTGACAAAATCAGGAATATTTACCCCGATATCGGGGAGTGCGGCATTGACATCGATGTTGAGTACGACAATGAAAAAAAAGCCTGGGTTGTCGATCTGAAAAAAGACCATCATGAGCTGAAGACTTATCTTGAACCCGAAGACGCGGAAACATGCATGAACGGCAAACAATGTATTGGGCTCGGCATCCAGATTGCCCAGCTCAAGGATAATATTACCAGGGGTGTTTCCTGATACCCGGTGAATTTTTGCCAGTGTAAGCAACCAAAGCATGCAGGGCCGGCACTTACCGGCCCCGTTTGCCGTTTTTTCTCCCTTTCCCATTCCTTTTCAAGTCAAACTTGATGCACCCGTAAAAGTCTCGATCAGACGACTTTGCAAAAAGTCCAAGATCAAGGCTTGCGCAATTTTTGAAGAATTGATCGTACTTAGTTGTACGTGAGATTCTTTGTAAATTGCGCGTAACGCAGATATTGGACTTTTTGCGAAGTCATCAAAACCTGGATTTCCAGTTCTATCAAGAAGCATCCCGCAACTATGTATCATTCATTTTGAGACATTTTCTTGACATGGCCGATCAAACGGCAGTATTCAAGATACTATTGGATGCATTGCATTCTTGATGGCAAAGCGAAAAGCCAAATCTCTGTGTTATGCGTGTAACGCAGATATTGTGCTTTTACGAAGCCGTCATATCTGAAAACCGGTTTTATATTCATACGAAAGAAGCGAAAATGCAGGAGCGGATTTTTGAAAAGCTGCTGGCGGATTCCGAAAACCTGATCCGCATCCTTGACAACCTTCGGGAGGGTATCATCGCCCATGATTTGTCGCGGCGAATCATTTTTTTTAACCATGCCGCTGAAAAAATAACCGGTTATGACCGGGCAGAGGTACTCTACAAGGACTGTCACGAAGCCTTTGGCGCCCCTTTTTGCGGCGAGCGATGTCTGTTTTTTACCCAATTGGATGAAAACCGGCGCAATCTGCTTTCAGCGGGAATGGAATACCCGGTTAATGTTTTTACAAAGGACGGGGAGGTCAGAAAGGTGGAAATGGCCAGCAATCCCCTTCGCGACGAGGATGGCCGTGTGGTGGGCGTGCTCGCGTTGATCCAGGATATGACGGAGTTGCTCCGGTACCGGATGAAAACGGCTGAATTGAGCGGTTTCGGCGGTATTGTCGGGCAGGACCACCAGATGCTGCAGGTCTTTCAGCAGATCCACGACCTGTCGGGCTATGATTACCCCGTGCATATTTACGGGGAAACCGGGACGGGAAAGGAACTGGTCGCCGAAGCCATACACAATGAAAGCCGGCGCGGGGGCGCCCCTTTCGTGCCCATCAACTGCGGCGCCCTGCCGTCAGGGCTCATTGAGAGCGAGCTTTTCGGCCATGTCAAAGGCGCGTTTACCGGTGCCATAAAAGACAAGAAAGGGCGCTTCGAACTGGCGGACGGCGGTACGCTTTTTCTGGATGAAGTCGC
>SKZX01000202.1 GCA_007127175.1 Desulfobacterales bacterium | reverse complement strand
CACGGCAACAATTGCAGGGGGTTGCTGATAGCTCTTGGCGAAGCGGACGTAAGCGCCCTGTGGCCTTGCTGTTTATCACAGGGCGCAAGGGAGCAAGCCATAGAGCTATCAGCGTTCTCCTGCAGTTGCCGGGGCAGCGCCAACCCACCACCCAACGGAATTGTCCTTACCCTATAGAAGGCGCTTAAGGGGGTTTTTTTAACTGGAAAGTGAAGCCATACATGAATATGAAGCAACCCTTTGACATACCCGACGCCCAGGCCCGCCAGGCGGCCCTGAACCCTGAGGCGTCCTTTATCGTCCAGGCGCCGGCAGGCTCGGGCAAGACCGGGCTGCTGGTCCAGCGCTTTCTTGCGCTCCTTTCCCGGGTGCGGTCTTCCGAGGAAATCATCGCCATTACCTTCACACGCAAGGCAGCCGCAGAAATGAAGGAAAGGGTGCTTTCGGCATTGAAGCGCGCCGGGTCGGACGCGCCGCCTGAAACACCCCACGAAGCCGTCACGTGGGCGCTTGCCCGCAAAGCCCGCGCCCATGACGCGGCAAGCGGCTGGGACCTCATGAACAACCCCTCCCGGCTCAGGATTTCCACCATCGATGCCCTCTGCGCTTCCCTGGTCCGCCGGATGCCGGTTCTGGCAGGTTTGGGCATGCAGCCCCAAATCATCGAAAATGCCGATCCCCTTTACCGGGAAGCGGCGGCGAACACGGTCATGGAACTCGAGTCGGCCGCGGACTGGTCCGATTCGGTTGAAGCCCTTATCCGGCACGTGGACAACCACATCGGGAGGGTTGAGGCACTGATCGCGGCAATGCTCACCCGCAGGGACCAGTGGCTGCGCCACGTAGTGGATGCCGCGGACATCCGGCTCCAGCGGGAAAGCCTGGAAGCCGCCCTGTGCGGGGAAATTGAAAGCGCCCTTTGCAAGGCCCGTGCGCATATGCCGGCGGCCGTCGTCCGGGGACTGCCGGGGCTGGCCCGTTTTGCGGCAAACAATCTTTTTTCCGGCGCTCCGGGCTCTGACATATGCCAATGCCTTGAAATGCATGAAATCCCTGAGTGCATTCCCAATGAACTGGGCACATGGCAAGGCATTGCCGAGCTGCTTTTGACGAAAACCGGCGGATTCCGGAAAAGCGTGGACAAACGGATCGGTTTTCCGGCCAAAGCGGACGGGGATGCAGCAGACAATGCAGCATTTGCCCGGCAAAAAAATGAGTTCAAGGCGCTGTTGGAAGACATTTCCGGATGCGAAGCCTTTGCTGAAGCCCTTCATGGCGTCCGGCTGATCCCTGCGCCCTACTATACCGAAGAGCAGTGGCGCCTTGTGGAGGCGCTGTTCGAAATACTCAAGCTGTCCGTGGCCCACCTGCACCTTGTTTTTCAAAAACAAGGTGCCGTTGATTTTACGGAGATGTCCCTGCGCGCCGCATCCGCCCTAGGCGGCAGCGAGGACCCCACGGACCTTGCCCTGCTGCTGGACTACGGCATTTCCCATATCCTGGTCGATGAATTTCAGGATACCAGCATCAGCCAGTTCGAGCTGTTCCTGAAACTGACGGCCGGGTGGATGCCCGGGGACGGGCGGACCTTTTTTGCCGTGGGCGATCCCATGCAGTCCATCTATCGCTTCCGTGAAGCCGAGGTGGGGCTTTTCCTGAAGGCATGGGAATCAGGGCTGGGTCCGCACCTGCCGCTTGAACGGCTGCGCCTGGTGACCAATTTCAGGTCGGATGCCGGCATTGTGACCTGGATAAACGACACGTTTGTCCACGTGTTTCCTGAAAAAAGCGATATTTCAACCGGAGCGGTGGCCTATTCGCCTTCAGCGGCCGTCCATCCGGAGGGGGATGGTCCTGCGGTAAGGGTTCATCCCCTTGCAGAAAAAAGCCATGACCGTGAGGCGGAAATCGTGGCCGACTGCATACGCCGCGCACGGCACACCCATCCGGCAGGCAGCGTCGCTGTTCTCGTGCGCAGCCGTTCGCATTTGACGAAAATCCTGCCCGGCCTGAGGCAATCGGAAATTCCCTACCGCGCCGTTGAAATAGAGGCCCTTGGGAAACGGCCCGTGATATCGGATTTGACGGCCCTTGCCCGTGCGTTGTCGCATCCGGCCGACCGTGTGGCCTGGCTTGCTGTTTTGCGCGCGCCATGGTGCGGGTTGCGCCTGGAAGACCTGCATGCCCTTGCCGGCGATGAGCCTGAAAGACCCCTTTATGAACGGATGCAGGAACCGGCCCGCCTGGCGTGCCTGTCCGGGGACGGCAAAGCGCGCCTTGAACGGGTTTTGCCGGTTTTGAATAAAGCCATGGCCATGCGCGGGCGGTGGCCCCTGAGGCGCCTGGTGGAGCATACCTGGACCGCCCTGGGCGGGCCGGCATGCGTGAAGATGGCCGATATCAGCGACGCGGGGGTTTATCTCGATTTCCTGGAAAGCAGCATCGATACCGATGCCCTGATCGACTACCCGGCGTTTGAGGACGCGCTCATGCATCTGTTTTCACGGCCCGACCCGGAAGCGGACACTACCGTTGAAGTCATGACCATCCACAAGGCCAAGGGATTGGAATTTGACACGGTGATCGTTCCGGGCCTTGAACGGGTGCCGCGCGGTGAATCGGAAAAACTGCTGCTGTGGCAGGAGCTTCCCCATGAAGACCCTTCCCGTGCGGGGCTCCTGCTGGCGCCTATCGCAGAAGCCGGCACTGAAAAAGATCCCACCTACACGTATATTAAAACCCGGGACCTGGAAAAAAATGCCCAGGAAACCCGGCGACTGCTCTATGTTGCCGCCACCCGGGCACGCAAGCGCCTCGAGGTGGTGGGATGCGTCAATCGCGCGGCCAACGGCGGTCCGGCGCTGCCCAATCAACGCTCCCTGCTGCATTGCCTGTGGCCCGCGGTGGCGGATACTTTTTTTGCCGCATTACGGGAAAAGGCCGAAGCGGGTGAGGGCGGCCATGCGGATCATCCGCCCGTTGATGCATCGGCAGACGTTGCTGCCCCTGCCCCCCCGTTGATTCGCAGGCTTTGTCTCCCCTGGGAAGCGCCTTCCCTTCCGGGGGATGTGCCCATGGAAAGCGGTCAAAAGGCGGTTTCGGAAAACGGGGCGGGAAGCGAGCCCCTGCGCTTCGACTGGGCCGGCATAACCGTGCGGATGGTTGGCACGATTGTGCACAAGTGGCTTCGCATCATATGTGAAACCGGTATGGACAGTTGGGATGAAGACCGGTTGTCCGGGCTTCCTGTAAAAATTCGTGCGGACCTCGCCGGAATCGGCATGGAACAGTCAAGGCTTGCCGATGCGGCGGATATGGTGGTTTCCGCGCTTCGGGCAACCCTTGCCGATGAAACCGGGCGCTGGCTGCTGCACCCGCACCATGGCGGCAGGTGTGAATACCCGTTGGCGGGGAGGGTTGACAAACGGATCGTTTACGCGGTGATCGACCGAACGTTTGTCGATGCCCATGGCATACGCTGGATCATCGATTACAAGAGCGGTGTTCACCGGGGCGGGGGTACCGATCAATTCATGGCGCATGAATTGGTGCGCTATGAAAACCAGACGGGCATTTACGCGGCGTTGATGAAAAAAAAGGAGCCCGGCCGGAAAATCCGGAGAGCCCTGTATTTTCCCATGTTTTCAGGGTGGTGCCCATGGCCGGAAGAATAAAACAAGCCTACTCCCCGATAATTTTGACCAGGACCCGTTTTTTCCGGCGGCCGTCGAACTCCCCGTAAAATATGCGTTCCCACGTTCCGAAATCGAGCCGTCCGTCCGTGACGGCGACAACCACCTCCCGGCCCATAACCTGGCGCTTCATGTGGGCGTCGGCATTGTCCTCGCCGACGTTGTGCCGGTACTGGGAAACCGGTTCATGGGGGGCGAGCCGTTCCAGCCACAGTTCATAGTCATGGTGAAGGCCGGGTTCATCGTCATTGATAAAAACGGAAGCGGTGATGTGCATCGCGTTGACAAGAACGAGACCCTCGCGGATGCCGCTTTCGGCAAGGCATTTTTCAACCTCATGGGTAATGTTGACAAATGCCCTCCGGGTGGAAACATTGAAATAAAGTTCTTTTCGGTAGCTTCGCATGGCCTTTCCTCCACAAGCGGTTCACGCATGAAACTGGATTGACATATCGGGAATTATTTTTTTGTCGATGCCTGCTGCAATGTCCCGGTCGCTCCATATGAAGTCTGAAAGGGAAACACTTCCCCTGCTGCCGATTTCTTCCTTGATGGCCAGGATTGCGTTG
>SKZX01000409.1 GCA_007127175.1 Desulfobacterales bacterium | reverse complement strand
GTTTAAACGGTTCTTCAGGGCCCTACAGCCAAGGGCCTTTGGTCCACATGGTCAAATTTGCTGGGCCTTACAGCCAGGGCCCTTTGTCCACCCGGTCCACTGTCCATCAAGTCCACCAAGTCCATTAAGTCCACCAGGTTTTTATGGACTTTGTGGACTTAATGGACCCAGTGGACAATGGACTGAATGGACACCACTGCCCAAGCCCCCTTCCCTGCGTCATTGTTCACTGATGAAGCCCCTCATGGTTTTTCTGTTTTCAAGGCCCCCTATCTCCTGAAGGATCAGCGCCGCCTTCTCCGGCGTGAGGGCGCTGCCGCACAAGTCCAGGAATTTCCGGCCGACCCGGTCCTGTTTTATCTCCAGGGGGGGGATCTGCTGAAGGATATCGGAAGCGCCGCGGTGGATTTTTCCGTCTTTGGTCTTTATGTCCACGTGGGCTTCCAGGGCGATTTTCTCCGGGTCCAGGACAACAATGATTTTTTCCATCAAAGCCGTTATATCCGGCTGGTTTACATTTTCATCGGTAAACGCCTGCGTGCCGGTTTCCCCGGTCACGATGGCGTTGGCCACGCAGAAAGGGATGGAAAACTTGGCTTCAATTCCGGTTTTAGGCCGGGCGTTTCCCGCGGCGTCCAGGGCCATTTTGGATGAATGAACGCTAATGGTGTCGATGTCTTCCATGGACAGGCCTGCAGTTGACAGCACATCCAGGGCCGCTTCCAGCGGCGAGTGGGTCGCATGGCACGATGCGTGGTATTTCTGCGAAATATTGACCACGTCCCAGCCAAGCCCAAGAAGCCCCAGCACATCTTCATTGACCCCGCCCTTGAACAGTTCGAAAAAGCCCTGGGGCCCTTCAAGGATGTCCACCGGCCCGGTAAACCCCTTCTGGGCCAGAAGTGCGGCCATCATTCCCGCCTGGGACGCCCTGCCCGCATGGAAGGGCTTGCACATGGTCCCGAAAACGCGCTTCAACCCCGACGACTGGGTGGCGGCGATGCCCAGGGCGCAGACAAACTGATCTTCATTTAACCCTAAAAGCCTTCCGCAGCCGGCGGCGGACGCCAGGTGCCCGATGGTGGATGTGGCATGCCAGCCCGCCAGGTAATGGTCCAGGCCGGCGCAGACGCCGATGGTGGCCCCGACCTGCAGGCCGACCAGGTACGCACTGAGAAAATCGCGCCCGCTTTTGTCTTTCCACTCGGAAAGCGCCAGCAGGGAAGGAAAAAGCGTGACGGAAGGATGGCCGAAAAAGGACACCAGGGTATCGTCATAGTCCAGCACATGAGACGATGTCCCGTTGATCAGGGCCGCCTGGGAGACGGACTTTTTCACTGCCCGGCCGATGATGGCGGCCTGCGGGTGGCCGCCCATTTCATCCGCATATTCGATAAGTTTGTCGACCATGGGGTCGTTCATCCCCCCGTAGGCCACCCCGAGCCAGTCCGTAAAGGCTGTTTTGGCATGGTCGTAGATTTCCCCGGGGATCTTTTCACTGCTGGTGTTCACGGCAAACTCAGCCAGCCGCTGGGCGACCGTTTTATTCTTCTGTGCCATTTCCGTGCTCCATGTGAATGGTGAAGGCCCCGTCCGCGCGATCCTGAAGCAGCTTTCGGACAACGGTATAGGGATCGGCTGACCGGCCCATGACCTGTTTGACAGCACGGACAAGCCAACCGTTTTGCACCAGGTCCCCGCGCACCTGCCGGAACACCTCGCGCTCCAGCATTGAGAGGATTTCCTCCGTGACCCGCATTTCTTCCTTTACCCGGATGTCGCGACTATCGGAGGGCCCATCAAGAAGGGTGTCCACGAGCCCGCCAATGCCCTGACGGGTCAGGGCCGAGGCCTGCATCACCGGCGGAAGGGCATCTTTTTCCCATTCAGACAGGGAAAGCATGCCCATGATGTCGGCGGCCACTTCGTCCGCACCCGGCTTGTCCGCTTTGTTCACCACATATATGTCGGCGATTTCCATGACACCGGCCTTGATGGCCTGGATGCCGTCCCCCTGGCCGGGCACCAGGACCAGCATGACCCGGTCGGCTGCCCGGACGATTTCGATTTCATCCTGACCAACGCCCACCGTCTCGATGATCACGATATCCTTGCCGAACGCGTCCAGGATCCGGGCGGCGTCGCGGGCCGCCTGGCACAGCCCGCCCAGCATCCCCCGGGTGGCCATGGACCGGATGTAGACGTCTTTCATCGTAAAAAGGGCCTGCATCCTGAGCCGGTCCCCCAGAAGCGCCCCGCCGCTGAAAGGGCTTGACGGGTCCACGGCAATGATGCCAATGGAGTACCCCCTGGACGACAGCTCCCGGGATATTTCGCAGGTCAGCGAGCTTTTGCCCGCACCGGGGGAGCCGGTAATGCCGAATATCCGGGCGGACCCGGCACGGGGGTAAATGTCCGCCATGGCATTGGCCCACCCGGGCTCACGGTTTTCGACCCGGGTGATCAGCTTTGCCATGGACCGGACGTCTTTGTCTTTCAGGCCTTGGATCAGGCTTTGCCATGTGGGGTTCACGGGGCACCTTTTCTGTTGTGGGGTGTTGGACCCTTCACGGCCGTTTTTGTGGACGTGGTGGACTTTGTGGACTTGGTGGACAGTAAGGTCAAAACCATTTCCTTTGCTGCGCCTTTCTGGCGTTTACAGTTTGGTCTGACGGAATTCACCGAACACGTCCCGCAGCACATCGCATATCTCCTGGAGCGTCACGTCGTTTTTTACGCATTCACAGATGTCGGGCATCAGGTTTTTTGATTCGTCTTTTGCATGGTCCTTTAAAACAGCAAGCAGGGATTGAACGGCTGTGTTGTCCCGCTTTTGTTTCAGCTTCGAGAGCTTTTCCCGCTGGCGCTGCTCGGCTGTTTTCATGCGCCCGGCGTCATAGGTGGCCTCCACCTGGCGGTTGACCGAGATGCTGATTTCATTGGGACCGGTGAAACAATTGACACCGACAACGAATTCATCCTGGTTTTCGATCTGCTTCTGCCGCTGGTAGGCGCTCTTGGCGATGGCCTTCTGCATGTAGCCGTTTTCGATGGCGGCCACAGCCCCGCCCATGGCGTCGATTTTCCCCATTTCCGCAAGGGTTTCCGACTCGATTTCGTCGGTCAGGGACTCCATGAAATAGGACCCCGCCCACGGGTCGTTCACATCGGCGATTTTTGCCTCGTAAATGAGGATCCGGGTGGCATCGAGCTGCAACTGGACCGCCTCCTGGCTGTGGCCCAGGCCCAGGGGTTCGTCATAGGGTGGAAAAACACCCGGCATGCCGCCGGACATGCCTGCGGCAATACCCCCCACCACGGCCCGGGGCAGGTTGTTCAGCGGCCGCTGCAGGGTTGTGGAAGAGCACCCGATATGCGCGGTGATGGGCTGCCGGATCAGCATGCTGCGGGGGTTTTCCGCGCCGAAGCGTTCTTTGAGCATCCGCGCGTAGATGCGCCTGGCCGCCCGCTGAAAGGCAATCTCGTGATAGATCTCCATGCTTCCGCCAAAGGCGTTGAAGGTCAGCTTCGGGGCGAATTCGTCCACGGCCAGCCCGCCGTCGATGCCCGCCTGTACGTATGCGGCGGCATTGGTCATGGAAAATGCCAGGTCCTGCACACGGGTGGCGCCGGCTTCCCGGATATGGTAGCCGCCCATGCTGTTGACATTGAGTTTGGGCATGTGCCGGGTGCAGAAAACACAGGTGTCGCGGAACAGGCGCATGGACGGACCCGGCGGGAAAATAAAGGTGCCCCTGGCGATAAACTCTTTGAGGATGTCGTTTTGGGGCGTGCCGCGAAGGGCTGCCGGGGAAATTCCCCTTTTTTCCGCCAGGACCGCGTACATGGCGATAATGACCGGAGCCGGCGCATTGATGGTGAAATTGGACGGCACCTTGTCGATTTCCAGCGCCCCGGTATAGGGTTCGTAGATGGTTGCAAAGTCCCTGAACGTGTCGATTGCGACACCCACCCGGCCGACTTCCCCCTCCGCAAAGGGGCTGTCGGAGTCGTACCCGCACTGGGTCACCAGGTCGAAGGCCATGTTGGGGCCGCCCATACGCCCCATTTTGTGCATCCTTACCAGGTAGTCCCGGTAGTCTTCCGCGGTGCCGAAGCCCCCGTACTTTCCAACACCGCCGGCCCCGCCCCAGTCCGGCCGGTAGTCCGTTTTTGCAGCATCGCGGGCATAGGCCCGCCAGAAATCAAAGGGCGAGTTCCCCGCGGTAAAGGGATACTGGCCGGGAAACCCGATTTTTTCGGAAAAATCGAACCCTTCGGTAT
>SKZX01000237.1 GCA_007127175.1 Desulfobacterales bacterium | reverse complement strand
GCCGGTTTTTAAATGACTTCTACACGGGGCAGTTTCCCGGATCGTTCGCCGCAGGCATGCCGTTCCAGTTCAACCCGGACAACGGCGATTTGCGCATATCCGGGACGCTTGCCTCTCTGGCCGGGCTGGAAAAAGCCATGGCGCAAAAAGACCCGGTCCTGGTGGAGGCAGCCGTACGGCGGATCAACCTGCTGCGCAGCATTATGGTCAGCGCCGGCGGCATTCCCCTGATCTACCTAGGGGACGAGTGGGGGATGTTAAACGACTATACCTTCTTGTCCGACCCGGCCAGGGCCAATGACAGCCGGTGGGTGCACCGGTCCAGAAAGAAATGGGAAAACCGGCAGGGTGTGCTCGATCCTGACGCGTTGGAATGGCGGTTTTTCAACGAGCTGGTCACCATGATCAACCTGCGCAAGGCCATCCCTGCCTTCAGAAACGCCGGCATGGCGGTGGTTGACACCCAAAACCCCCATGTTTTCGGTTTTATCCGCGAAAACGGCACCCAGAAAATCCTTGTACTCAATAATTTTTCCGAGTTTCCCCGCCACGTCACCCAGGAGGCCCTGAACCAGGCCACGTCCGCCACTCAATTTGTCGACCGCATCACCGGCCGTGAAATCGAAAACGGCGGCGACGGCATCGATCTTGCCGGCCACCAGTATGCCTGGCTGGAATGCGTGGGTAGATAAAAGCGCCGGCGTCCGAACCCGATCAAAATAGTAAAGCAGGATTCAATCAGAAAAAGGATTAAGAAAAGAAACTGCGGAGCATGTGAAGGTAGATTTCAGATGCCCGCAAAACCTGGTCAAAGCTGATCGACTCGTCGGTTGAATGGGCTTCGGCAAGGCTTCCCGGCCCTAAGACCACGGGCTTGATGCCCGCCCCCCAGAGCTGGTTGGCGTCGGAATGGCTCTGGAAATCCCCGGTCTGCCAGGCGATGCCGAGGCTTTCATACGTTTTCCGGAGGCTGTTGACCAGTCCCCCTTTTTCCGGCAGTTCGTAGCCCGCGTCGATGGTTTCGATGTGGAAGAGGGATTCGATGATGTCCCGGCCATTTTCGATATCCATGCTCACCTCCTCAATGGCCGTGACGATCTCCCCCAGCGGCGCGTTTGCCGGCGCATGGATGTCCAGCCAGGCCTCGCACCGGTCCGGGGTTGAAAACCCGGACGGATAGGAATACAGGTCCCGGAAATTATACACCAGCTCCGGGTGGTTTTCCCGCAGGAAGTGCGATATGCGGAGCATGGTGTGCAGGAGTGTCTCAGTCGCGTTTTTCCGGTTTTTTGCCATGGATGCATGGACCCGTTTGCCGGCGGCGGCCACCTGGATTTCAAGGTACCCGTAGCAGCTCAGGCACACGGCCAGATCTGTGGGTTCGCCGATAACGGCCCAGGGGAAATGGTATGCCTCGATAAGGGCCTTGGCGCCGTCACCGCTTTCCTCTTCCCCCACAACCAGGCACAGGGCTGCGGGTGCGGCGTTTCCCTTCTCCTCCCGGAATGCCAGAAACGCCTCGATCATGGCCGCACACCCGGCCTTCATGTCTGCAGCCCCCAGGCCGTATATCCGGCCCTTTTCTTCGAAAAACCCGTAATCCTCGATGTCGTAGGCCGCGACGGTGTCGATGTGCCCGATCAGGGCCAGTTCGATGTCGTCGGATTCAGGGGCGATGATGAGGTTGTAGCGGTTATCATCCACCGGCTGGGCGGTGGCTTTGACGCCCCGGCGCTTGAGGTGCCCCCTCAGGTAGTCCAGAAGATCGTTTTCTTTGCCCGACGGGCTGTAGATATCAATCATCCGGTTGATCAAGTGGCGGAGTTTTCTGGGGTCTATGGTGGTCATGGCTGTCGGCGCTACCCGCTGCCGTTGATTCTTTTCTTGATGTTCATCCGCTGCCTTTCCGGGTCCAGGTTCGTGGAAAGGAAAATGTGCTCCTGGGGGTTCCCGAATCCCTGGTGTCTGAAGAAGCTCAGGGCCTTCAGGTTGTCCGCTTCCGTGTCGACCACCAGTATGCGGACGTTTTCCTGGAGCATCAGGTGCTTGAACCGTTGAAACAGTTTTTCGGCAATGCCTTTTCTCTGGAAATCCGGAAGCACCCCGAGCCACAGGAGATAGCCGTATTTCCAGGCCGAGCGGGATTTGCTGATGGTGGTGCCCAGGGCGAAACCGACGATCCGGTCTTCATATTCGGCCACCAGGCAGAATTCGGTGTCACTGTAAAAAAGATCGGTGACTTCGTATTCGTCCCACGCCCGGTAGGTGTTGGGGGCTTTGTCCGCGAGGAAGAGCTTTTCCCCCATGTGAAAGACGTCGGCCAGGTCGTCAATGGTCATTTCCCTTACTTTTACCGTTGATCTTTTTGCTTTCTGGTGATTAAGCGACTCAGCAGGTTCCATAAACGGTTTGTGCTGCTCCTTTTGTTAAGGTTTATAGGCGGCTGGAATATGTTCCCCAATGGGTTGTCCGCCTTTGTTGTAATTTAAGTATAATAAGGCCAAAACCTGCAAAAATCAATACCGCAAAGCGCTGCCGATCAATTCTTTGTCAGTGGATATGATTTGTCTTATGAATTTAGTTGTGTACCGTGATTTGACAAGCGGCAACAATTTCTGGACCTGCTGAACAAAGGCAGGTGGCTATAAGAATGACCAATTCCGTGGGGTGGGGCGGGTCGGTGCTGCCCACGGCAACAATTGCAGGGGGTTGCTGATATCTCTTGGCGAAGCGGACACCAGCGCCCTGTGGCTTTGCCGTTTATCACAGGGCGCAAGGGAGCGAGCCATAGAGATATCAGCGTTCTCCTGCAGTTGCCGGGGCAGCACCGACCCGCCCCACCCCACGGAATTGACCTTTTATTAAAGGGGCGCAAGTGATATGGTTGGCATTTTTTAGGCGGTCAATCACTACCGGGCCGTACTGCGATTCGGCACAGTTTTTGTTTTCTGCCCGCAACGAATTAAAATCAATAAGGATGCATGCATTGGCCTGGTTTATTCCGGCATTGTTGACGGCGGTTTTCGCGGCATCACAGGATGCGTGGATCAAGAAATGGTTCTCCCATCTCAATGCGGTCGAGATGTTCGTTCTGCCCCTTTTGTTTGGCCTTCCCCTGACCCTTGTCACGCTTATGTTCGTCCCCGTACCGCCCCTGGATGCGGTCTTTTACGTCAGCTTTGCTGCGAGCCTTCCCCTTAACGCGGTGCCGTTTATCCTCTACATGGCGGCGATCCGGCGCTCCCCCCTTTCCCTGACGCTGCCCTACCTGGCCTTCACCCCGGTTTTCATGGTACCGACCGGATACGTGCTGCTGGATGAGTTGCCCGGTTTCTGGGGGATGATAGGAATTGCCACGGTATGCGCGGGGAGTTATGTTTTAAACATAGATGTCCGGCACTGGTCCGTGTTCGAGCCGTTAAAAGCAGTTTTCAGGGAAACCGGCTCCTGGATCATGCTGATCGTGGCTTTTCTGTTTTCTTTTTCGTCGGTGGTGGGGAAGCTGGCGATTCTCCATTCCTCGGTGGTTTTTTTCCAGATGTCGTTTTTTGCGGTTTTGGGAATCTCTCTGGCGCTGATATTCGGCCTTGCCGGTAAAATCAGGTTTGCAAAAATCGTCGAACACCCGGTCAGGGGAATGGTGGCCGGGATCCTGGTATATTTTCATATCTTGTTTCACGGTATTGCCATTGCCATGACCAAGGCGGCCTACATGATTTCCATCAAACGGATGAGCATCCTGGTGGGGGTGATTTACGGGGGTTATTTCTTCCAGGAGGATAATATTGTGATCCGCTTTTTGGGCTCGCTGATGATGGTCGGGGGCGCGGTGATTATCCTGGTGGCCGGGGAGTAGGCCGTGAGGAAAATGAAAGGCAATAACGGCAATAAGGACAATTCCGGCGGGGTTGGGGGGTCGGGTGTTGTCCCGGCAACTGCAGGAGGACGCTGATATCTCCATATATATAGCGATGGCGGCTGTCGGGGATTTCGGTTTTTTTTGGGTCGGGGTCGAATTTTCAATACCCCCAGGGGACAGACTTCCAGTCTGTCTCCCGGGTCGAAGCCCATGATCAAGTTGCCGGTATTTACAAAATTGTTGCATTCAGGCAAAGTTTTTTACAAAAATGTAAAACTGTTATGCTGACGGTGCGCGTTTCATCGTTTCGTATATATTGCAATTCCTGGACATTTTAACAAACGTCCCATTCTGGCATCGATTTTGCTTTATTTACATGGCGGCTGATTGTATAAACCGTTTTTCCTGAAACAATATGAAGGAGCAAT